>NZ_BAABJZ010000025.1:0-527 GCF_039543565.1 Ferrimonas pelagia
TCATTTTGTTAATAACTTTCAGCACTTTACTACCACAGATAGAGCATGCCAAGTCATATCCAGTCTGCTCCAAAAACGCTTGCCAATCCGGCTCTGCTACCTCCGCCACGGGCTCCTGTCTCAAGCGCGCTCGCGCGTCATTCAGCCGTTCTTTTTGTGATGGGTGGTACAGGCCGTAATACCTGACGGTAGGCTTTCCGGGCAACGCCTGATGGCTTAAAAGCTGCCGAACAAACTGCGCTAGCGGCACAGACATTCGCTCGTTTTCGCCACTGCGATGACTGCGATAGCGAAACCGCACCCTGCCATCTTTTACCGACAACAATTGACTGTCTCGCAGCGCTCCACCACGCATGTAGCGGGCTAAATACTTCACGGCTCCGCGACCATGCGAGTAGGGTTTATCGCTAAATAGCTGCCATTTCACACGGCCTAATCGGTTGGCCTCATTTTGCCATTGCCGGCATGCAGTGCCTTTGGGTAGCACCAGTTTCTCCCCTTTTAGCGCGAATTTGAGCGCCGAAAGA
>NZ_BAABJZ010000026.1:0-576 GCF_039543565.1 Ferrimonas pelagia
TCATAAGAGATGCTCTTTTCATCGGAGTTTAAACGATGGTCCGGGGTCCCCTTCGTCTAGAGGCCTAGGACACCGCCCTTTCACGGCGGTAACAGGGGTTCGAATCCCCTAGGGGACGCCACTTATTCTCATCTTTGGATGATTTGTTGTCGTTAGATCTGGTAAGCACCGTGCTTACTCTGACGCCAACAAAGCCCTCCCGTTCAATAAGCACAGTGGCTTATTTGGGAGCAAAACGGTCACCCTCGGGTGGCCGTTTTGCGTTGTCGGCTTGAGTCCCGCTATCCTCCTTTGCGGTCAACCGGACGGCTACCGTGGCCAGCGCTGGCGTCGAGCGAAGGACGCTTCCTTTGCGCGCGCCTTATTGCTGCGTTGCTTGATTGATTTACAACTGGCCCACTGGATCGCCCGGGCCGATCCTTTCCCGGTCCTTGCTTGCGTGAGCTATCTTATACCAATTGCACTAAAAGTTTGATCTAATAGTGCTTTGATTAGTGACCCGAGCATCGACGATGCATACTTCCAGCGATTTCAAGCAACTTGCCAAGAAAGTCAGCGATTCGAGGATGAGAACGC
>NZ_BAABJZ010000027.1:0-635 GCF_039543565.1 Ferrimonas pelagia
CGTTCTCATCCTCGAATCGCTGACTTTCTTGGCAAGTTGCTTGAAATCGCTGGAAGTATGCATCGTCGATGCTCGGGTCACTAATCAAAGCACTATTAGATCAAACTTTTAGTGCAATTGGTATCACATGGACATATTTCCCTCAGCAACGATGATCCGGTACGATTGCATTTAATCGCACGCTTAGAAGTAGAAGCAGCAGATGACCACCATCTTGCTATCAGAGGAGCGATAAAAACGCACCAATACCGCTAAGTCGGGGATGGCAAAGAACGGCCGATACGATGGCTTTTCTCCGCTTCTATCGAGCACATACGAAAAGGCCCACCCATAACGAATGAGCCTCGTTCTCTACTCTTTCGCAAAAGCAGTGCTTGGCGGTGACAGCTCCTTCTTATGAGCAGTCACATCGACTCTGTCCATCTGGCCACGCTACCCTTGGCGCACTTGCGCTTCACTGACCGCCAAGGATGGCGGAAATGCCGGTCTGGTATCAGCGGCATGGGACCCGGTGTGGTGCCACAATGCGATTGCCACCGGACAAAAACGAAAAAAGCCCATCCGTTAGGATGGGCTCAATTCTGAATAAGCGCTTGGCGGTGACCTACTCTCACATGGGAACTCCCACACTACCA
>NZ_BAABJZ010000028.1:0-651 GCF_039543565.1 Ferrimonas pelagia
AAGTCTAACCCCATCAATTAACCTTCCGGCACCGGGCAGGCGTCACACCGTATACGTCCTCTTACGAGTTTGCACAGTGCTGTGTTTTTGATAAACAGTTGCAGCCACCTGGTATCTGCGACCGCCAATAGCTTAGGGAGCAAGTCCCATCACCGTCAGCGGCGTACCTTCTCCCGAAGTTACGGTACCATTTTGCCTAGTTCCTTCACCCGAGTTCTCTCAAGCGCCTTGGTATTCTCTACCTGACCACCAGTGTTGGTTTGGGGTACGGTTGCTAATTACCTGAAGCTTAGAAGATTTTCCTGGAAGCATGGCATCAACTACTTCATCACCTTAGTGACTCGTCATCAGCTCTCAGCGTATATGTGAACCCGGATTTGCCTAAGTTCACCGCCTACTACCTTAAACACGGACAACCAACGCCGTGCTAGCCTAGCCTTCTCCGTCTCTCCATCGCAGTAATCAGCAGTACGGGAATATTAACCCGTTTCCCATCGACTACGTCTTTCGACCTCGCCTTAGGGGCCGACTCACCCTGCCCCGATTAACGTTGGACAGGAACCCTTGGTCTTCCGGCGAGGGGGTTTTTCACCCCCTTTAACGTTACTCATGTCAGCATTCGCACTTCTGATACGTCCACCCAACTTCTCA
>NZ_BAABJZ010000029.1:0-676 GCF_039543565.1 Ferrimonas pelagia
ACCAGACAGATACAAAGCTACCCAAGAGTTCACACTCCCTCGGGAGATCCCAAGCATTTCGGCGACTTGTGTCCGATTGTAGCCACGCAAGAAGTGGTGTAACGCCAGATAGCGCGTTCTCATCCTCAAATCGCTGACTTTCTTGGCAAGTTGCTTGAAATCGCTGGAAGTATGCATCGTCGATGCTCGGGTCACTAATCAAAGCACTATTAGATCAAACTTTTAGTGCAATTGGTATAATTGCACATACGAAAAAAGCCTCATCCTAAGATGAGGCTTTTTCGAAATAGATAGCGTCGTTACCGGCTATCTCAAGAGCCAGAACACGCGCCCCCGGCGTGACAGGCCGCTGCTCTAATAAAGCGCTAACCAACTGAGCTAGCACTCACTTTTTGAGCACATACGAAAAAACCCAGCCGCAAGGCTGGGTTCATCGAAATAGATGGCGGAGTGGACGGGACTCGAACCCGCGACCCCCGGCGTGACAGGCCGGTATTCTAACCAACTGAACTACCACTCCGCACTATTCTGTGCTGCTAACATTGTTAACAAAATTAGGCGCTTGGCGGTGACCTACTCTCACATGGGAACTCCCACACTACCATCGGCGCGATTGCGTTTCACTTCTGAGTTCGGCATGGGATCAGGTGGTTCCACAATGCTATTGCCACCAAGC
>NZ_BAABJZ010000030.1:0-678 GCF_039543565.1 Ferrimonas pelagia
CCACTGGCAGCCGTCCTAGAGTCGTAAAGCAACAGCAGTTTGATTACGGATACCTATTTGGTGCGGTTTGCCCGGCCAATGGAAAGACTGAAGCCCTGATTACTCCGTGCGTAAACAAAGACGCTATAAGGCAGCATCTTCAACTGATTTCCGAAGCAACACCGCGAGGTCGCCACGCGATAGTGATCATTGATGGTGCCGGGTGGCATGAGTCAGATACTGCTTCTCCATTCAACAATGTCAGCTTGATCAAACTGCCTCCCTACTCACCGGAACTGAACCCGATGGAGCAGGTTTGGCAATGGCTACGGCAGCGATGCCTCTCCAATCGGGTCTTCAAAAGCTATGACCACATTGTCGACCAGGTTGCAGATGCTTGGAACAGCTTTCGAAAAGATGCAGAACAAGTGCGGCATCTGTGCAGCAGGGATTGGGCCAGACTGACCAAATAGATAATGGACTTGGTATCACTGACCGCCAAGGATGGCGGAAATGCCGGTCTGGCAGGAGCACTTACCGGCCCTGCCGCTCTGGTATCAGCAACATGGGATCCGGTGTGGTGCCACAATGCGATTGCCACCGGACAAAAACGAAAAAAGCCCATCCGTTAGGATGGGCTCAATTCTGAATAAGCGCTTGGCGGTGACCTACTCTCACATGGGAACTCCCACACTACCA
>NZ_BAABJZ010000031.1:0-698 GCF_039543565.1 Ferrimonas pelagia
CAGGGCGGGATCGTACTTTGTTAATGGAAGTTGATACCAGCGATCTGCTGTGATCTAATCGGGCTCTCCGTCATCATAGATCCCCCCCAAATGACCCTGATTGAACACCTCACCGTTATTGAAGATAACCGCTCAGACATCAACCAGAGACATGACCTTGTTGACGTTATGTTTTTGGTTATCAGCGCCATCATGGCTGGTGCCGAGGGTTGGCGAGATATCGAAACTTATGGTGACTCGAAATTGGGCTGGCTCAGGCAGTATCGTCCGTTCGAAGCTGGGATACCACGCCGTCACACCATTGCTCGGATCCTTCGTGCTGTTGTCGCAGAAACTCTGCTTTTGGCCTTGATGAACTGGGTCAATGAGCACCGAGAGCAGCAAGGGAAAACTGTCATTGCCTTGGATGGTAAAGTCCTCAGAGGCTCCTATCGTAACGATTCCAAAACGGCTCTACAGATGGTGACGGCGTATGATGCCACCAATGGATTAGTACTGGCTCAAAAGCCGACTGCAACCAAGCGCGGAGAGATCCCAGTTGTTCGGGACATCCTCGAAGTACTGGAGATCAAGGGTGGAGTCATCACACTAGACGCTCTCCACTGTCAGCGTGAAACGCTGGAAAAAATCAGCGAGAAAAAGGGTCATGTCGTCGCTCAGGTTAAGAAGAACCAGCCCAAGCTGTTTGAGGCTGTCAA
>NZ_BAABJZ010000032.1:0-711 GCF_039543565.1 Ferrimonas pelagia
CGAGGGTGTTCATAACTCTGTGTCAGTAATCTAATTCACAAGTCGATGTATTCGTCCAATCGACCCTCAAAGTGGATCGACAACTGAGACAGCGTCAAATTCCAATTCTGGATGGGGTGCGACCAGCGCTCCGACGCCTTCAATATACCGGCGTAGAGAAGCTTGAGTAAACCGTTCTCGCTGGCAAAGCCACCTTTGGTTTTGGTCAACTTCCGAAATTGGCGGTGCACGGCCTCAACAGCATTAGTGGTGTATATGGCTCGTCGCACGTAGTCCGGGTATCTAAAGTACGCTGAGAGCAGCGCCCACTTGCTTCGCCAGGACTTGATAACGACGGGATATTTTTCACCCCATTTGGCTTCCAGTTCGTCCAGAGCTGTTTCTGCTGCGGCGAGCGTAGCAGCTTTATAAACGCATTTTAGATCAGCCATAAAGGCCTTTTGGTTCTTTGAGGCAATGTACTTCATTGAGTTTCGGATCTGGTGGATGATGCAGAGCTGGACTTCGGTTTTCGGGAAGATAGTCGCAATGGCTTCAGGGAAGCCTTTGAGGCCGTCTACGCAGGCGATGATGATATCTTTAATCCCACGATTGTGGAGATCGGTCAGGATGCTGAGCCAGTGGTGGGCGCCCTCATTATCAGACAGGTATAAGCCCAAAAGCTCTTTCTTTCCCTCAACATTCAAAGCAAGAATTGTGTAAATCGCTTTA
>NZ_BAABJZ010000033.1:0-759 GCF_039543565.1 Ferrimonas pelagia
TTGTGGACAGTGCCTGGTGGGTAGTTTGACTGGGGCGGTCTCCTCCCAAAGAGTAACGGAGGAGCACGAAGGTTGGCTAAGCACGGTTGGACATCGTGCGGTTAGTGCAAAGGCATAAGCCAGCTTAACTGCGAGACAGACACGTCGAGCAGGTACGAAAGTAGGTCTTAGTGATCCGGTGGTTCTGAATGGAAGGGCCATCGCTCAACGGATAAAAGGTACTCCGGGGATAACAGGCTGATACCGCCCAAGAGTTCATATCGACGGCGGTGTTTGGCACCTCGATGTCGGCTCATCACATCCTGGGGCTGAAGTCGGTCCCAAGGGTATGGCTGTTCGCCATTTAAAGTGGTACGCGAGCTGGGTTCAGAACGTCGTGAGACAGTTCGGTCCCTATCTGCCGTGGGCGTTTGAGAATTGAGAGGAGCTGCTCCTAGTACGAGAGGACCGGAGTGGACGAACCTCTGGTGTTCCGGTTGTATCGCCAGATGCATTGCCGGGTAGCTAAGTTCGGAATCGATAACCGCTGAAAGCATCTAAGCGGGAAGCGAGCCTCGAGATGAGTTCTCACTGGAGCTATAAGCTCCCTAAAGGGCCGTCGAAGACTACGACGTTGATAGGCAGGGTGTGTAAGCGTTGTGAGGCGTTGAGCTAACCTGTACTAATGACCCGTGAGGCTTAACCATACAACACCCAAGTGGTTTTGTTCGGATATCGCAAGCCTTGTAAGACTTGTTTGAGAGAATTGCTTTTAATAGC
>NZ_BAABJZ010000034.1:0-774 GCF_039543565.1 Ferrimonas pelagia
GTAATGCCAGTCAGTTAAGCTGACTGGCATTTTTCTTTCGTGGTCGCCGAACTGCGTATTTCTGGGGACGACGCTTCACAGCTCGAGGGTAATGGCGCTCTCGCCGGATTGGCAGTACAAAGGCCGCAGCCATTCCGATGATCTGCCCAATCACACGGGGGATATTTCCCGGTGAAACCATTGGCAGCATCTGCAGCTGGCTGATTAAGTAGATCGCAGCACCTTTGAAGCTGATCTGATAAGGCTCAACCCCCTTCAGTGAATAGGCCATCTGCCCCATCAAAAATCGCAGCAAGTTGTAGGCAAGCAATACGCCCCATAGCTCCTGTTTCACCGTATCCGGCTTCTTGCTTCTGACCGTCAACTGGCTATGAAGCAAATGCTGCTTCATCTCCCGATAGCCCAGTTCGATCTCCCATCGGTGGCCATACAGATCCACGATATCAGCCGCTGGATAGCGCTTGGGATCGGTCATCGACGTCAGGATCTGAACACGCTTGCCGTTGACCATCTTGGTGATGAGCCGAGCGGTCATGGTGGCCGGTGCATCACTCCACTTTGTCCGCGCTTGTGGCGAGATCGGCAGTTCTACCAGTTCGTGGCCAGAACTGATCTTTCTGAGCACCTCATATCGTGCCCCCTTTTTTAACGGGATCATCCAGTGGCGCTCCTCTCCCGTTTTTTGCCAGCGGTGTAGGAGGCCCAAGGCATAGAAGCCCTTGTCGAAGATCGTGAGGGAATGATCCGGTGTCTTGTCGATCAGCTCTGCGGTCA
>NZ_BAABJZ010000035.1:0-859 GCF_039543565.1 Ferrimonas pelagia
CTGGAAAGGCCGGCGATACCGGGTGATAGCCCCGTAGACGAAAACGACCTTAGCGTGAAATCGAGTAGGACGGGACACGTGATATCCTGTTTGAACATGGGGGGACCATCCTCCAAGGCTAAATACTCCTGACTGACCGATAGTGAACCAGTACCGTGAGGGAAAGGCGAAAAGAACCCCTGTGAGGGGAGTGAAATAGAACCTGAAACCGTGTACGTACAAGCAGTAGGAGCCCACTTGTTGGGTGACTGCGTACCTTTTGTATAATGGGTCAGCGACTTACATTCTGTAGCAAGGTTAACCGTATAGGGGAGCCGTAGGGAAACCGAGTCTTAACTGGGCGAATAAGTTGCAGGGTGTAGACCCGAAACCCGGTGATCTAGCCATGGGCAGGTTGAAGGTGCCGTAACAGGTACTGGAGGACCGAACTCACTAATGTTGCAAAATTAGGAGATGACCTGTGGTTAGGGGTGAAAGGCCAATCAAACCGGGAGATAGCTGGTTCTCCTCGAAAGCTATTTAGGTAGCGCCTCGTATCTCACCATTGGGGGTAGAGCACTGTTTGGACTAGGGGGTCATCCCGACTTACCAACTCCATGCAAACTCCGAATACCAATGAGTGCAATTACGGGAGACACACGGCGGGTGCTAACGTCCGTCGTGGAGAGGGAAACAACCCAGACCGCCAGCTAAGGTCCCAAAGTACTAGCTAAGTGGGAAACGATGTGGAAAGGCTCAGACAGCCAGGATGTTGGCTTAGAAGCAGCCATCATTTAAAGAAAGCGTAATAGCTCACTGGTCGAGTCGGTCTGCGCGGAAGATGTAACGGGGCTAAGCTAGTCACCGAAGCTGCGGATGC
>NZ_BAABJZ010000036.1:0-915 GCF_039543565.1 Ferrimonas pelagia
TCTGGCGTCGAGCGGCGGACGGGTGAGTAATGCTTGGGGATCTGCCCGGTCGAGGGGGACAACAGTTGGAAACGACTGCTAATACCGCATACGCCCTACGGGGGAAAGCAGGGGCTCTTCGGACCTTGCGCGATCGGATGAACCCAAGTGAGATTAGCTTGTTGGTGAGGTAAAGGCTCACCAAGGCGACGATCTCTAGCTGGTTTGAGAGGATGATCAGCCACACTGGGACTGAGACACGGCCCAGACTCCTACGGGAGGCAGCAGTGGGGAATATTGCACAATGGGCGAAAGCCTGATGCAGCCATGCCGCGTGTGTGAAGAAGGCCTTCGGGTTGTAAAGCACTTTCAGCGAGGAGGAAAGGTTGTTGGCTAATACCCAACAGCTGTGACGTTACTCGCAGAAGAAGCACCGGCTAACTTCGTGCCAGCAGCCGCGGTAATACGAGGGGTGCAAGCGTTAATCGGAATTACTGGGCGTAAAGCGCATGCAGGTGGTCTGGTCAGTCAGATGTGAAAGCCCCGGGCTCAACCTGGGAATTGCATTTGATACTGCCAGACTAGAGTCTTGTAGAGGGGGGTAGAATTTCAGGTGTAGCGGTGAAATGCGTAGAGATCTGAAGGAATACCAGTGGCGAAGGCGGCCCCCTGGACAAAGACTGACACTCAGATGCGAAAGCGTGGGGAGCAAACAGGATTAGATACCCTGGTAGTCCACGCCGTAAACGATGTCTATTAGGAGTCTGTGCCCTTGAGGCGTGGGTTCCAAAGCTAACGCATTAAATAGACCGCCTGGGGAGTACGGCCGCAAGGTTAAAACTCAAATGAATTGACGGGGGCCCGCACAAGCGGTGGAGCATGTGGTTTAATTCGATGCAACGCGAAGAACCTTACCTACTCTTGACATCCAGAGAA
>NZ_BAABJZ010000037.1:0-1003 GCF_039543565.1 Ferrimonas pelagia
TATGACCACATTGTCGACCAGGTTGCAGATGCTTGGAACAGCTTTCGAAAAGATGCAGAACAAGTGCGGCATCTTTGCAGCAGGGAATGGGCCAGACTGACCAAATAGATAATGGAATTGGTATGAGTCAAGCCGATCGGGATGCCTCTCAATGTTACGGATAGGGTGTCTTTTCCGGATCGATGATCAGGGATCTTGTTGGTGCAAGTGTGTCGGCTTCAAAAGACAGGTGAATTGAGCTTCGGTACTGATAAAAAAACGCGATTTCACGCGAGAGGATTATTGCTGACACCGGCTTCGGAGTGAGGATTGTTGGAAGAACGACAGTGTTGAACCATTGGTTCTGACTAATTAAGCCGTTTCGGCGCAAAGTACAGAGCGTAAATATTGCCACCACTCCATCATGGTCGAACTCATCACTTTAAATAGAGCATGGGCTGTGCTTGTTTAATAAACTAAAATGCGTTGCGGTGTCGGTTAATACATCGGTTTGTTGGTTATTTGTTCGCTTGGGTATAAATCGGTCATAAACGCTTGCGGCAAAGTCTGAACTCCCTATAATGCGCATCTGTCGACGGGGACAAGGCTTCTGAGCAAACGTTGGAAACAACGGGTTAGCAGCGGTTTTGGTCAAAAAGACAACGGTTGAAAAGAAAGTTTCAAAACTGACTTGACGGCCACGGAGAATAGCGTAATATACGCCTCCTGCTTCGGCAACGAAGCGAACCTTAAGTCAGCATGACTTAAGCGCTCTTTTACAATTTGTCAGACAATCTGTGTGGGCACTCACGCAGGATTGAGAAATCATCATTTCTTAATGCTTATTGAGTGAACACACGTTTTATTCAGTATTCATTGAGTAAGTCTTCGGACTTAAAAATCAAATCTTTAATTGAAGAGTTTGATCATGGCTCAGATTGAACGCTGGCGGCAGGCCTAACACATGCAAGTCGAGCGGAAACGAAGGGTAGCTTGCTACTCTGGCGTCGAGCGGCGGACGGGT
>NZ_BAABJZ010000038.1:0-1021 GCF_039543565.1 Ferrimonas pelagia
AATGCTCATAGCGATCTCCTCAGGTGTGCGGAAGTACAACAAGTTAGTGCAAGCGATACTTTTGACTCTGGTGGGCCTGCGGCCCTCTTTTTTGAAAGCTCAAAAGCTCGCCTGACTAAAGCGTTAAGTGTACTCAAGGAGTGAAGTATGAAGTCAGCGCAAGATTTCTTGAATCAGTTACAGGATGAGGGGCTGACTACCTTTAGTATGAAGGTTGATACTCCCGAAGATGCAAAATTGGCAAAGAAGAAAATCATATTGAACCAGAAGCGACTTCGACAAATAAAAAAGGAAGTTAATGAAGTCCAGAAGAGTATTCGAGCTGATTATGCAATCCAAAGTCAAACGGCCGGCTCAGGAGGCTCTACGGTACTTTCAATCTTTGGGAAAAAGAAACTGGCAGGTTCGTGGCGTGCAGCAGCAAAAACTGATTTAAGAGCAGAACGTGATAGCCTATTACAGCCATATACATCATTGAAAGAAATAATCAACGAAATTTTGTATAAGTCTGACGAGGCAAAGCTAAAGTGTGATGAAATTGTTCATAGTCACACTTAACAAGCCCAATCAGAAACGCCCACTACGTGGGCGGGATCTCGCTACGCTCGTCCCCTGTTGGGGGCGTTAGAAGTCAATGGAGAATTCCTCATGGATTCGATTGTAATTTCAGGCCTTATCGGTGGAGTGGCTTCCATTATTATTGGTTCATATGTTTCTTCGAGAGCGCGAGACTCAGGAGAAGAAGGTGAATTACGCTTTGGAAATTCGATAATAATTTTAGCTTGGTGCTGCCTTTCTTTAACAGCTTTCGCTGGTATTATGTTTTTTATCGATAATGATGTGTGGGAAAAGAAAAGCGAGTTATATTCGGTTATTGGCCTCTTTGTTGGTTTCGGTCTAAATAACTGTTCCGAAATGTAGATCACTGAGTTCTCAGATTTGGAGGGAACTCGGCTTCCATTGTGCGATCTGATCAATCGCCAAAAAGAAAAGTTCGACAAGGAAGCCGAGCCCCATGATG
>NZ_BAABJZ010000039.1:0-1039 GCF_039543565.1 Ferrimonas pelagia
GGCGCTGTTTTAAGGAACTGTTGATCACGTCAGCATCCCTTCTTCGAGCCATGCTCTGGATGTTTCAAGTTTCCGCTGAGTCACAATACGCCACCAACCGAGGTAGTTACTTAAGTACTCAGTACCTACTCCACGAAAGCGCTGCAGCCAGCTGCGAAGTCGCGAAATGTAATTGTTCAGCGTTTGAATGTGGAACGCTCCGCCGCCTTTCGTTCTTCCCGGTGTACCGATAGGCACTGGACGGTGATGCAATCCCTCACCTTCAGCGATGCTCGGATAGAGACTGCTACCATCAGTGCAAAGCACTGAGTCGGTTTTAATTCGACCTGAGAAACAAGGTGTTATTTCATCCAGTGAGTTTGTGCTGAGGACAAAATCCGCTTCCCGTTCATACCGATCGAGAAGCAATAACACTGGAATGAGTGGATTTGCGCCATCGCGCCCTGGTCGACCATGTTTACGTGGCTGCCGATGAGTGATGTTCCGCTTGCCTTTGAATGACTCTCTGAAAAATGCTTCGTCAGCTTCAACTATGCCGCCCAAAGTGCTGGCCCGATGGCATTCTGGTTGACGTAAAAAGCGGTGACGCCAATGGAATGAGGTTGCCAAATTCATATCGCATCGCTCTGCAGATTGTCGCAGAGACAAGCCTTCCATCATGCACTGGGCATAGCGGGCCAGACGTTTGCCTCGATGCTTCAGCCGAGCGAAAGGTGTGGCAGTAAACTCGTTGAATGTTCGATGGCACTGTTTGCACTTAAAACGCTGTTGTTCGCCAGAGTGACCCCAACGGACAAAGGCTTTGTAATCGCAATGAGGGCAGGCACTTAAGGAGTCGCAGCGCTTTTCGGCCACATAATTGACGTCGTCCTTTTCAAGGTCGCCGTTCACTCGTTTGACCAAAGCGCGAAGCTGGAACCGATTGAGTTCTGGGAGAATAAGAAGCAACTTGCCGAATTCGAGTCTTTCCATGAGGAAACTCCTAAACCAGTGCTCTACCGAAAGTATACACCCACCAACAATTCCCTAAAACAGCGCC
>NZ_BAABJZ010000040.1:0-1089 GCF_039543565.1 Ferrimonas pelagia
CTGGAACCGATTGAGTTCTGGGAGAATAAGAAGCAACTTGCCGAATTCGAGTCTTTCCATGAGGAAACTCCTAAACCAGTGCTCTACCGAAAGTATACACCCACCAACAATTCCCTAAAACAGCGCCGTACCCTACGCCTGTTTTTCTGTAACAAAGAGGAATTATTGGCAAGAATCTTTCTCGATTATCTGAATGGCCATCATGCCCGCCTACAACACATTGGTCACACTAAGCTAAAGCTAAAAGAAAAGATATTCGCAAGCGCCTAATTAGCCCCACCTTCCCCCCATAGCTGGATTTCGTCATGCTATTTTCATTTGGGGAGACAGCATGAACAACAGTGAAAAGCAGCGCCACTGGCAAGCTGTTTTGGAGCAGCAGGCCGTCAGCGGATTAAGTCAAAAGGCGTTCTGTAAGCAATTCGAGATCAGCCTTGCCACTTTTCAATATTGGCGCCGAAAGGCCCATCTCGTAGAGGCAGAACTGATCCGATCCGGTAAAAGTGGACACTGGTGCATGCCGACGAAACAACACATCAACGAAATGGAGAAGAGAGCAACTGGTGGGTCTGGCTGGCATCGACCGAAGGTGCGGTCTTTCAAACGATTCGGTACTCCCGAGACCAAGATAATGCCAAGTTTCTTTTGGGAGAGAAGTGTCCTGCGATCACCGTCACGGATCAATGTGCTAGTTACCACTGGCTCAACGAGGATCGGCATCAATTCTGCTGGGCCCATGTTGAGCGCAATCTGCAAAAAATGGCTGACTACACGGGCAAAGGTCTTACAGCTAAGATCGGTGCTACGCTCGTTTTACTGTGTAAATCCGTGTTCCTAACTCAACATAGATTTGAGGCCGGAGACATAGATGAACACCGGTGGTGGCGCCGGATGTTACGTCTGCGAAAAAGCATACAGAGCTGGTTAAGCCGAGGGGAACAGTGCCCGGTGAAGCGTTATGCCGGTAACTGTTCACCCGAGTGGACTTGACCTTAGATCATGAGGCCTTCTGGTATCGGATACGGACGTTGCTCGATACAGGCTCGAGTGATCTGTTGAAGCCACTCCAGTGGATTGAGTTTCAGCCGC
>NZ_BAABJZ010000041.1:0-1244 GCF_039543565.1 Ferrimonas pelagia
CAGGGCGAGATCATGAACGTTTATTAGCCAATTGCTACGCATGATTGACCAGCCGATCGCTCTGTGATCTTATGCTCCCTTTTTCGGGGCATGAGCATGGATATCGAGACCATCAAACAGCATTTCATCATCATCCAGGATGGCCGTCAGAGCGCGAAAGTGGACTATCCGTTATTTGATGTCCTCTTCGGTGCCCTTTGCGCAGTTATTGCTGGAGCTCGAGGTTGGACCGATATTCGTGAATACGTCCTTGGTCATCATGACTGGTTTCTCCAGCAAAAACTGTTTGAAAACGGTGTTCCGGTCGACGATACGTTTGCCCGCTTGCTCGCTGCTGTTGAGCCGCAAGCCTTCCGTGAGTGCTTCCTGAGTTGGATGCGGGCGGTACATCGCCTCACTCAGGGCGAGATCGTCGCTATTGATGGTAAAACGCTGAGGGGCTCATACAACCGGGAAGACCGGTACAGCACCATCCACATGATCAGCGCGTATGCTTCTGCCAACCAGCTAGTGCTGGGGCAGATGAAAACCGATGACAAGAGCAATGAGATAACGGCTATTCCGGAACTCATCAAGATGCTGGATCTGCGCGGTGCGTTGGTGACTATCGACGCCATGGCGTGCCAAACCAAGATAGCTAAGACCATTATCGACCAGGGTGGCGACTACCTTCTCGCGGTAAAGGGTAATCAGGACACGTTAGCCAAAGCCGTTCGTGCAGCCTTTGCTCCATGCCGACAAGCCCCATTCGACAAGGAGCAGTGGCTGACCGAAAAGCACCATGGTCGGGTAGAGTCGCGTACTTGTCACGTGCTTAGTGCCACGGAGTTAACCGGCGACTTCTCTGCTTGGACAGGGCTGAAGAGCATTGTCATGGTTGAAAACTTTCGGGCTGAGAAAGGTCATGCTCCAGCAATGGAGTACCGCTATTACATCAGTTCCAAAGAACTAACGGTTGAGCAGGCCGGACAGGCAATACGCGCACACTGGGGGATTGAGTCCATGCACTGGATCCTGGATGTGAGCTTTCAAGAAGATGCTTGTCAGATCTACCGAGAAAACGCCGCAGAGAATTTGGCAGGTCTCCGACATATGGCACTGAACATGTTGCGTGCCGAGGGAACCAAGATCAGCGTACCCATGAAGCAAAAGCGCTGCATGATGAATACCGGATTTTTAGAAGGCGTCCTGCAGACTGGATTTGTATCAATGGCGAATTAATACACACTCATGCGGACGCCCTG
>NZ_BAABJZ010000042.1:0-1372 GCF_039543565.1 Ferrimonas pelagia
TGAAATGCTGTTTGATGGTCTCGATATCCATGCTCATGCCCCGAAAAAGGGAGCATAAGATCACAGAGCGATCGGCTGGTCAATCATGCGTAGCAATTGGCTAATAAACGTTCATGATCTCGCCCTGGGTCTTTTATTGATTATGGCTAACCGATCCTCGAGCAGAAATGGTCCTTTCAGCTTCTTCTTTAATAATCCAGAGCTGTGGGTTGGTGCTCAGGAGCAGTTGGTTGAGATATATAAGGCTGTTTTTCAAGAGCATGTGGCGCTAATCAACCAGTGTTGGGACAATCTTCCTGAAGACATCTTAGCTGAGCTTGAATCAAATTGGTGTAGGGATATTTTTCATCGATACGTTCGAGGCACCATGGCAAGGCAAAAAAATGGCTTGGCTCATGAGGTCATGGAAATTCCTTCTTTAGAACATAGCTATAAGGTGTTGCTTAAAATCGTTAATATGCCATTTTCTCAAAGTATGCCGTTTAAAAATGACTTTCATTCCATGACATGCATTTGTCGTTCTGTATTAGATAGCAACAACTGTTTTCTCGAAGACATCTCAGTATAGACAGTGATTTTAAATTGTCGTTCTTTAGGTAATTATTTCGTGGGGCGGCAAAGTTATGTTGTTTTGTTTAGCGATAGCGCTACCCTTGCGCACTTTCGCTAAAGTTTTAGCCTGCTCCATTTAAAGTTGGTGGGTAACTCTTTTGGATGATGGTATTGCCCAGCTTCGAGTTTCCGGCCAAACCCAAAGGTACACCCTGTTATTGTAATTGAGAGGCGCACCCGGGAATGCACACAGTCAGGTGGCATGGATTTGTTCAAGCAAAATTCCGCGCGCTCTGAACGTTTCACTCCAGGAGCTGGCTCTGTGTCGAAGGGCGTTGGCTACCCGCTAAGGGGGTTGTGTAGTGGTCGGCTTTCTTCTGGCTAAAACGCAGTACGGCAAGAGCCAAAAGCAGCGACGCGGCATCCGTCAACATGTGGCCCGCGCCGGTAATCAATGCCAACGAGCCGCAGAGCCACGCCAATCGCCGCCAGCAAGAAACCCGCCATCAGCACCAAAGCGAGCAGCAAACATCGGCGTGTATCCACAGTTATCCGCTGATGGCGCGTGTGTGTTTCTGGCTGAGCCAACGTAACTGTTCACCCGAGTGGACTTGACCTTAGATCTTGAGGCCTTCTGGTATCGGATACGGACGTTGCTCGATACAGGCTCGAGTGATCTGTTGAAGCCACTCAAGTGGATTGAGTTTCAGCCGCTTAGCTGTCTCTACTAAAGACAGGATCCGCTGCCGGAACAGCTCGCCACGGTGCGATGAAACGCCATAACTTCCCTTTCGCCATAGTACGTAGCCTCGAAGGGTGC
>NZ_BAABJZ010000043.1:0-1408 GCF_039543565.1 Ferrimonas pelagia
CATAGACAGGATCTTTAGCGTAGGCGCATGAAATAGGTAGAAAAAAGGCTCTTGGTGTGATCAGATTTAATCGCCAAAGAAAACCATCACACAACCGAAGAGCCGATGCCGATTATCACCGCGACCAAGCCACTGACACAACTGTTCAATGAAGCATGGTTGAACAAAACCGCCAAACAGCAAGGATTCTGCAAGCGTTTGCGCGACATTCGACCGCTGGAACTGATTTCCAGCCTGGTTTCTGCGTTCGGAGATGGAAATGTGGATGCGATTGCCGACTTGCACCGAACGTTCAATGGGATCCACATGAACTCTGACGCAAACGTTGCTTACAAGCCGTTTCATAACAAGTTACGTAAGCCGGAGTTTGCTGAGTTCATGCAGACCGTTGTGAGCCGGGCAATCGCAGTTTTCGGCAAGCAGTTAACCGAAGAGCTGCCTTCTAAGTTGCAACAGTTCGAGCAGATCCTGATACAAGATGGATCGTCGTTTGCGTTGCACCCGGACTTAGCTGAGATCTTTCCTAATCGTTTCAAGGGGCGCTCTCCTGCGGCGGTTGAGTGCCACATGACGATGTCCTTGACTGATGAGCAGCCATTGAAGCTAGGGATATCAGCGGATACCGCCTCAGAACGAGACTATCTTCCCGCCGCCAACACAATGAAAAATAAACTGTTGTTAGCTGATGCGGGTTATGTAGGCCTTGAGCACATGGCAAATGTAGAGCAGCACGGAGGTTACTATCTGATGCGTTCCACCAAGCAACTTAATCCAACCATTGACCGTGCGCTCAACGCCAAGGGGAAGCCAATCAAGTCCATGGCTGGCCTCAAGCTAAAAGCTCTGCAAAGCCGTCGAGGTGGGCGAGCGCCGGTGCTCGATGTGGATGTCAGTTGGCCACACTACCAATGCCGAATGGTTTTGTTCTGGCATCAAAAAGAGAAGCGCTACCTTTGGTGGCTGACCAACCTTCCCCGCGATGAATTCAGCACTGAGGACATCATGCGGCTCTATCGAGTTCGCTGGCAAATCGAGTTGCTGTTCAAAGAGTGGAAGAGCTTTAACAACTTGAAGCGATTTGTCACCCGCCAAGAACACATGGTGAGAGGCTTGATCTGGGCCAGTTTGCTGAGCCTGCTGGTCAAGCGTTTCATTGGTCGCGTAGCGCAACAGCGGCTGAACATGCGCCTATCCGTGTTGAAAATTGCCAAGTCCACTCAAGGCTGGTTCGAGCCGGTGATGAAGTCACTGGCATCCAAATCATTAAGTCAGCTACGGGCTGACTTAAGTTGGGCAATTGATTTCATCGCAACTAACTGCCACCGGGCCCAGCAGTCAAAAGCCAAGCAGGCCAACAGTTTGGAGGCCGTTTGGGAGCACCTAAATGCTTAAGGTTCAGGCTATGAGC
>NZ_BAABJZ010000044.1:0-1446 GCF_039543565.1 Ferrimonas pelagia
GCGGCCTTTGTACTGCCAATCCGGCGAGAGCGCCATTACCCTCGAGCTGTGAAGCGTCGTCCCCAGAAATACGCAGTTCGGCGACCACGAAAGAAAAATGCCAGTCAGCTTAACTGACTGGCATTACGCCCTTCGGGGCGCCGTTTTTTTTGCGTGTGCCTGGCATGGCACGCTGTCCTTGACGGGCACTGTTCCGGTTCGCATGGTGGCGGTCGGATGACTTGGTGGTGAAAGTCCACTGCTGGCCCGGTCGGGAGGAGTCGCTCGTCGAACGGCAAGGGGGGCCTTGGCAAGGCGGGATCTGGCCGAAGAATGCTCCTGCCATTTTGGCATTTTCGCCTTCTCTCGCGGGTAAGGTCACGAAGCTCTGTTATGGCGAACAGACATCGTATAAAGGCGATCTTCTCGGCTAGCGAGGCCCAGTGTCCAAGGAGAGCGATGGCTAAAGCCCAATCCTCGCAGCTGTGGGGGCCGATCAGGCAGAAAGTACAGTGAGGAGCGCGCGTCTTACCTTGAGATCCCGGCATTTTTGGGTCAATAGGCTTTCGCTGTCGCGAGGCAGAGCGATGGCAGACCAGGCGTCAGCAGGCGTCGCTGTCGGTTGAAGCCAATCGTTGATGGGCCACACCCGCAAAGTACGTCTGCAATGCGTTTTGTGAGCCATGAGCGCAGCTCCTGCAGTGATGGACGGCGTCGATCCGCTCAGCTTCGGCGCTGAGGCAACAGCAAGCGTTGCGGATCAATGAGCACGGGCTCTACGGGCGCTGTCGTGATACGGAGCAGTTGGCGAGGTGGGCGAGGCGGCGGAAAGGCAGGTCGTACTCGACGTGACCGTCGCAAAGCGTTGGCGAGCTCTGCTGTGTTTATCGCGGACCATTGCATCGGCTTGCTGCCCCCGATAAGTCGATGACAGTCAGCAATGCGGTGCCGCTTTGCGTTGCTCTTACCGCTGTGTTTTGCCGATGCGGTTAGCACACGGCCTTACGCCGATCTCCATGTTTGTTGCGAGCGCGAAGAACGAAAACAGCGACCAGCCTCTGTCATTCACCTGTGCCCGGTAATCTATCCAGCCGTGCCCAAGACTAGCGAGGAATGTGAAACCGCAATGAAGCAAATTGGATCTTCATCAACGTTTGCATAGCAAAGCGCTGTGTTTATGTCGCAGGAGCGCGGTGAGTGGGGTTTGTCATGGCGTTGGAGCCAGAGTGCGCTGCGCGCAGTGGTCGTCAAGGACGATCTGGGCGGGGAAGGGAAGCCAAGTTTCGGATGAGAACAGTGAATTCTAGCGTCGATAACGACAAAAAAGCACCGCCGAAGCGGTAATGCCGATCATTTAAGGATCGTTTGACCGATCTTTTGATGATGTCAGAATCCGAGTTCTCATTCAGGAACTCGGATTTTTTATGCTTCTCAGTCAAGCTCTCGATACCCTCCATAGCTTCTCCC
>NZ_BAABJZ010000045.1:0-1547 GCF_039543565.1 Ferrimonas pelagia
CTGGAACCGATTGAGTTCTGGGAGAATAAGAAGCAACTTGCCGAATTCGAGTCTTTCCATGAGGAAACTCCTAAACCAGTGCTCTACCGAAAGTATACACCCACCAACAATTCCCTAAAACAGCGCCCCTCCGGCTACCCGATTAGGCTAAATCTTGCAGTGCTCGACCATCGTTAAAAAGTACAATTCCTGATAAAAGCATTGAATAACAACATAACCCTTATCTTGGGTTTGAATCCAATACTCAAATTCTGAAGAGCCGACGCGTTTACTTGGAGTTGATTTAGCAAATGAAAGTATCAGTTCAAGTAACTGCTTCTCTTCAGGAAGCTCGACCTTAAGTAGATTCAAGATGATAGTAGAGTGATTGTAATTACAATGCTCTATGTAGTCCTTATAAACCAATAAGCCCTGAGCATTTATCCCTGCCCAACCTGAAACTTTGCTCTCGTCAAAAGTAAATGCGTTCTTCGAGCCTTCAGGGGTTATAACCGTGTGAGTAGAGCTCAATACTTCTTTAATAAAACCCACTTTCTGCGGGCGCTTAACTGCCCGTAACATTTTGTCTATGTGGAACTGATATTGAGGATTGATAGAAATTAGGTCCGACATAGAAAGTATATTTAGGACAAATTCGTCATCTGATGACTTTTTATTATTGCAGGCGCGACAAGCGGGAATAGTGATCAGACTAGAGGTACCTTTCTTAAAGAAAGACTTTGGAGGAACGTGCTCACGCGCAAACTCCTCTTCTTTAATCTCATTACAGCAATATACACACTTCATAGATTACCTTTTAGCCTAACGCTTCGCTCAGCGGAAGCAGTTTGGTTGGCTAAAATCAGCGAGGAACGAGCAATAGCCAACCAAACGATTGCGATCCGCCTGTAGCGCCTTGTTATGTTTCAATATTCTATTGGATTGATGTACAAACTAAACATGGCAATACCAACACTAATAGAGTTTGCAAGCATAAACCATAAGAAAATGTGACTCTTAATCTTGAAGTTGAGCTTAAATACTCTTCGGTACACAACTCCCTCTATCAGCACGTTCACAGCACATGCAATCAAGAAAGTAGCTGTCCAGGTTATCGGATTGAACGTCCCTATCCCTAGTGCTTTATAAAGAATGACACCGACTAGAATCTCCCAGACAAAACCACCGATAGGGATTAAAACTATACCAAGTACAGCAGAAACAATGTTTGCAGCAACCGTAGCCTCAATGGCCTTTCTTGTACTTGTACACAGTAGTCTTCTAACGAAGAAAAACTCGACTATCAACCCAACGCATATAGGCCACCAAGATAGTAGCCTCGACTCAAGCTCAAGCGCGGGCCAGACGACATTCGCGTATGTTGCTACAGGAAAGATACAGAGAAAAAACAACAACCAATTACGCACACTCTCTCCTTGAAACATAACGCTTTAGTCAGGCGAGCTTTTGAGCTTTCAAAAAAGAGGGCCGCAGGCCCACCAGAGTCAAAAGTATCGCTTGCACTAACTTGTTGTACTTCCGCACACCTGAGGAGATCGCTATGAGCA
>NZ_BAABJZ010000046.1:0-1624 GCF_039543565.1 Ferrimonas pelagia
TTGCTTGGTGGCAATAGCATTGTGGAACCACCTGATCCCATGCCGAACTCAGAAGTGAAACGCAATCGCGCCGATGGTAGTGTGGGAGTTCCCATGTGAGAGTAGGTCACCGCCAAGCGCCTAATTTAAGGTTACTGTTACGACAGTAACGATGCTGAAATGCATCACCCAGTTTTGTCTGGTGACAATAGCATTGTGGCACCACCTGATCCCATGCCGAACTCAGAAGTGAAACGCAATCGCGCCGATGGTAGTGTGGGAGTTCCCATGTGAGAGTAGGTCATCGCCAGACACATATTAAGAATGAAGCCCATCCTAACGGATGGGCTTTTTTCGTATGAGGCCCATTTGCGTCTCGGAATCACCCCGCGCCTATGCTGGGCGTGTTCAGAGCACCGAAGTGAAACGCTATCGCGCTGATGGCAGTCTGGCCCGTCGGCTGTCGGCGGAGACCGATCCATAAAATGGCTGAATCGAACGGTTGGGTGTTTTCCCTATGTGTCTTTAGTGACACTCCACCAGAGAGCGTAGTTCACCCTATTCTTGGTTTTGATTCGGGTTCTGGCTGCCTATATTTCTGCTAGGGTCTTGGCGCGTCAGTGAATCCCGTATTCGCCCAGCTATACTTCCACTCTCTATTCCCGCCATTTTGCTTCTAGAGTCTCATTTTTATTATGGGCTTTTCCTGACTTTGAGTATGAATATCCGAACCTGTCCTTTGCTCGGGCTTCAATGCCTAGCGATCGCGCGTGCACGGTAATTCACTTTGCGGCGATAGTGTTATTTTTCGACCCAATTAATCGAGAGCTAATTTTGTACACATTCGGCAGTGCGGGACCGGTAGCAAGAGAGGCGCGGCATTGCATCAAGGGAGCCGGATGTGCCTTGGCTGGCTTCAGTTGTCGGCTTGGATCGAAGGTGTGCTTTGGCTTGATCTCCGGTGTGGATATGTTTTATTGCGCTGAGGTTGTCACTGGGGGACAAGTCACGAGTGAAAGGCCTGAACGTTGGGTAAGAAAGTGCCGTTGGCCTCGCTATTTTTTGGGGGGGCTAAACGAAAAAGCTACGTTGATCTTCATGATGCTTATTCTTTAAGGCGAATGGATGCTCGCTTTTGAGTGCCTAGCCATGGGGTTTTTCGTTTCAATGACTGGCGGGGTGGGTTAATTTTGCACAGGTGGTGTTTGTTGCGCAGCAAGGATATGGCAAGAGCGAACCAGAAAAGTGAGTCGGTGTTCATTCGTTGTGGCGTTCTTGTCGTGCGTTGGCCCTTAAATCTGTGGATAACTCATTGGGTAACTCTGTATTGGCTGTGTCTTTGAACGAACGGAACTGAATGGCCAATAAGGGGTTGCGAGAAAAGATCCGCTCCCTATAATGCACATCTGTCGACGGGGCACAGCGAACTAATCACGCAGTGATAACCGAACAACCTAGCGGTTGAGACGGCCGAAAATAAAATAAAAACTTTATTGACGGCGACGGAGAATAGCGTAATATACGCCTCCTGCTTCGGCAACGAAGCGAACCTTAAGTCAGCATGACTTAAGCGCTCTTTTACAATTTGTCAGACAATCTGTGTGGGCACTCACGCAGGATTGAGAAATCATCATTTCTTAATGCC
>NZ_BAABJZ010000047.1:0-1727 GCF_039543565.1 Ferrimonas pelagia
AATGCTCATAGCGATCTCCTCAGGTGTGCGGAAGTACAACAAGTTAGTGCAAGCGATACTTTTGACTCTGGTGGGCCTGCGGCCCTCTTTTTTGAAAGCTCAAAAGCTCGCCTGACTAAAGCGTTAAATCTACTTTGGGGAAGTTATGAGTAATGTGTTTCAGTTTCCTAACTCAAATGAGCTTAATCAAATAGAGCTTAGGAAGGCCCTTGTTCAAGGGTTAATTGAGAAAGGCTTAGACTCACATAGAGTAGAGCAAGCGGTTGAATCAGTTATGCCACTTCTAGACGAATCGAAAGATGTAATCACATCTGGCTTTAAGGTTGAAACCAAGAGTTCACTCAGTGCAGTAGAGCACGAACAGCTGACTGAATCCTTAAAGGAAGGGTTCATCGGATATCAAGGTGAAGTCTCTAATCACTGTTTGAAGCTAATTATATTATTGGCACTGGAGCGAGCAAAACGTTAGAGATTTAACAAGCCCAATCAGAAATGCGCACTACGTGCGCGGGATCTCGCTACGCTCGTCCCCTGTTGGGGGCGTTAGGCAGACAAGGAGAGTCAATTGCTTTACTCAGAATGGTTACTCGAAAAACATCCTAGGCTTAAAGAAGTTCCTTCTAGTACAACCCTCGGTTACATCAATCGTGCAAAGTCTGAAACAAAAATAATTAGAGCTAGTGTTCATGTCTCCATACTAATTTTGATGATTTTTGCGACTGATTTGGCATTAGGCATCTTTCAATATTTCCACTCAGCTAGTCTGCCCTATTGGCTCTGTATGGGTTCGGCTGTTTTAATGGCAAAATTAATAGCAGACAAGTTTGGAGAAATAGTGATTATAAAGGCTTTAGACGTGATGGTAGCGTCAGCCTAACAAGACCTGCAGACGGATCGCAATCGTTTGGTTGGTATTATTTAATTAATTAGACACCCATTGTAAATACCTTACTAGCGGGTCATGGAGTACGCTTAGAAATGGAAGTTAAAATTTTTACAAAAACACTAAAGCCGAAGCAAGGGTTCTGGCCTAGTTCAGATAAAGTGTCTGATTGTGGTTTAGAGGCAGAAATTAATCTTTGGTTAGCTTCACAGCCTAACATCGAAATTAAAAAAATTACTCAATCACAAAGTGGTGGTTCATGGATACCGGCAAGAGTTGTTGTTACTGTTTGGTATCAAAAGTGATGTGACATATAAGGATAGACCGCGCGTAGTCGAGGCCTTATCTGGGGATTGAACCAGCCCAGAGCTGTCAAGGTGGAGCACATTATATGGTAAAGCACGGGTGTCTTAGTCAATCGTTTTAAATGCAGGTGTGTAAGCATGAAAGAATTGAACACTTTTTCTACTGTGAATGAGCGTGACATTGATTTAGCTTTGCTTGAGGAGTTAAACGTTTCAGTAAGTTTTTCTAGCTGGTTAGTTACCCGATGCACTGGGGTTCCAAGTCATATAAATATTGTGGGAGCTTGGCACTCTGTATCTGATAATGTACTAGGTGAGTCTGATTTGGTTTTTATTTATGAGTCTGAAGACTCATCATACCAAGCTATATTGATTGAAAATAAATTAGATGCTCAGGCTCAGCCCAAGCAAGCCAGGGCGGGAGCATACTTTGATCACAATTCACCCAAAGAACACTTTCGCCCTGTAATCGTCATCCCAGCCTGCCCGTTTAAGCTTGTTGCGCTGACTGGGTGAGCCGCAATCACACTGCTTGAGTA
>NZ_BAABJZ010000048.1:0-2419 GCF_039543565.1 Ferrimonas pelagia
AGCATCATGGGGCTCGGCTTCCTTGTCGAACTTTTCTTTTTGGCGATTGATCAGATCGCACAATGGAAGCCGAGTTCCCTCCAAATCTGAGAACTCAGTGATCTACATTTCGGAACAGTTATTTAGGACGACATGCTACGGCCTCTGTTCAGCGGCACGGTAAAGCGGTAAAGGTTCTGCCCCAGGATCTATTGCTCAAACCGATAAGCCGCCAAGTGTATCGGTGCCTAAAGCACTATCTTCCTAGCCTTACGATTGGAGGGTGAATAGGACAATTCGACTGAAGCCGCCCTCACAAGCGGCTCTATAGAACGGGGCTCATCAAAGCTTTAGATGCTCATCGAAAAAAGTCACCATCTCTTCGAACATCTCGGCGCGATTATCTTCGTTATAAAAGCCATGGCCTTCTTTTTTAACCACCTTCCACTTATACGGGTAGTCTATGGCATCCAACGCATCCCGAAGCGCATAAGCTTGCTCAATCGGCACCCGCTCATCCTCTTTACCGTGCAGAATGAATACCGAAGCCTTAAGTTTATCGACATTGTGCACCGGGCTAAAACGAATAAGCTCTTGTTTGTCTTTGCCTATCACCTTGTTGAGGTATTTTCGGCCTGTTTCTCTCTTGGGGATATCGCCCTTTTTGTGCATCATCTCAAGATCATATACCCCAACAAACCCCAAGGTGCACTTGAACAAATCCGGCTCTACAACTGCCGCCTGTAGAGCCGAATAGCCGCCAAAGCTGGCGCCATATATGCAGATCCGCTCCTTATCTACGATGCCCTGCTCAATCACGTAATGGGTACCATCCAGAATATCGTATTGGATCTTATCGCCCCAATGTCGATATCCTGCTTTTTCGAATTCCTTACCATACCCACCAGAGCCACGGAAATTAACCTGCAATACCGCATAACCGCGACTGGCCAAGAACTGGGTCGTGCTGTTATACCCCCACCAATCCCTTGGTCCATGTGGCCCACCATGGGGATGGACGATCAAAGGCAGTCCTTTATCCTCTCGTCCACGAGGCAAAGTCAATAATCCGTGAATTACCAGTCCATCTCTCGCCTCAAAACGAATTGGCCTAACCTCAGCCGACTCGGCCGGATCCACCCAGGGACGTGCCTTTGCGAGAAATCGCATCTTGTTTGA
Source organism: Ferrimonas pelagia (assembly GCF_039543565.1). NCBI lineage: Bacteria > Pseudomonadati > Pseudomonadota > Gammaproteobacteria > Alteromonadales > Ferrimonadaceae > Ferrimonas > Ferrimonas pelagia. The sequence continues at coordinate 1,159 of NZ_BAABJZ010000048.1, forward strand.
ATGGCTGTCGTATAGATAAAAACTGCCTGGATCACGGTCGCTGCCCGCTGTAACGACCGAAAATCGACCGTCGTAGGATTGATGGCGAAGACGAACAAACTGGCCGTCCAAAGCACTGATCATCGCCTTAAGCAGCTTCGTTTCCTCCGCTTGTTCATCGACAAACACATAATTGGGATAACCGGCTTGAACCACCAAGCCATAGAGCTTCCTTTGATCGGCGGAAAGTAAGTATTCGGCAGGATCGGCGTAATCATCCAAGTACAGCAGCTCCTTCTTACCGCTTTCCATATTCCATTTATACAGCCCTTCGATACTGTGATCCTGACGACCGGCGACATAGACCTCGTTTTCACTGGCGAAAGCCAAAGGGGTGATATCAAGGTAAAGATCATCCTGGCTGTGAACCAGAATCCAATCTTCACTTGCATCCTTGCGATAATAGACCTTTGCTTCACCACTTGAAGTGCTGCCAGCCGCGAAACGCGCCTGACCTTTATGATCGGTCAAAAACTGTGCGTGCGGTACAGGAGCTCGCCCCTGATCCTTACTGCGGCCAGTGTAAACATTAATGCGCTTCAACATGGGCCTAGGCTCTTTGCCTCCACGCATCGGGAATGCGCTAAACAGCACATGATCAGGATCATCATGCAAGAGATCGGCGATCATGCCATATGAAACACTGGAATCCACACGGCGTGTTGCAGTCCCCACTTCACCAACTCCGGCACTGACACCAAAGATCCCTTGGCGCTTGCTGCCATCAACATTCACACCAGACCATTCCCTAAAGACCTGGGCTGCTCGAACCAACTACTGAATGATTGTCTCTCAAAGATAATCCGTTCATTATTGGCCCAGTGATAACTCCCTACCTGATTATTGCCAGCCAGTCGGAGAACAACTGTTGGTTCCAGCGAATCAGTTTCGAGGATCGCCAGCGCATTTTTGCCTTCAATGGGCGTGATCACCGCGAGATGCTTACCATCGGGCGAGACCTTGACACTCTGATACTGAGAAAATCGGCTATAGCTTTCACTGTCTTCCGGTGGATTGGCAAAAACGCTGCCACATAGCGCGAATAGAAGACACCCAATAAGATATAAAATCCTTTTCATTACAACCTCTTCCTGAGTTATACCAATTGCACTAAAAGTTTGATCTAATAGTGCTTTGATTAGTGACCCGAGCATCGACGATGCATACTTCCAGCGATTTCAAGCAACTTGCCAAGAAAGTCAGCGATTCGAGGATGAGAACG
>NZ_BAABJZ010000049.1:0-2719 GCF_039543565.1 Ferrimonas pelagia
CATCGGTGCAAGCACATGTGGCAACTAATCAGGCGGGTGAAGTACTTCATGAACAACGCCTCACCATTCCCGGGTGGTGGTCATGGATTGCAGAAACTGGAGCACAATTAGGATCAGTTATTTAGGGGAATTATCTTTTTTGTACCATTTGTTTATTAGTGTTACAGGTTTTGGAAGGGAAAGCTTTTTACGCTCATTTAGTTCTGGCTGCCAAAAGTAAATAATCATAGATTCGGCCATTTCTAAAAAATGACGTGAAGCATTTGAAGGGTACGCTATCTCTCCAATCCAAAACTCTTGCTCTTTGGTAATTTCATGGACTTTGTGATGGTTTTTTAGACGGCCTATATAACTACCCTCGGTAATCCCACAATACTGGATTGTCGCTTCCCGCTCGTACTTGAGTTTACCTGTAGCCAAATATAGGCCATTTTCCCAATCAGGATTTTCGCAAATTTCATCGTATGTGTAAGGTCCATACCATTCGACGATGACTGTTGTGTGAGAGTTCAAAGTTTAACCTTTCAGAATGTAACGATATGTCAAACTTATACATTAATTTCAAGTGGTTAGCCATCTTGGGTTCACCTAAATATAGCGCCTATTTTGCAAAGGAATTGACAGTGATGTTATGACTGTTGTTGGCAGATTTGTTGTTACATTAATACCGATGAAAGTGAGATTCTGCTAACAGGCTATCCCCATTTAATCGATCTCTTAGGGTTCTATTACGATTGCCCTTTGGCCGAAACAGAGGATCCTTCCGGTGAGAGTGATCCTGAGTCATCAAACGCCAAGGTCTAGCGCCAATCTTAACCTCGAACCGTGGTCTTGCTCGATACTTAACGGCCTTCACAGTAGATGACGAATGTTCATTATTTCACCAGTCCGCTTTGTTCAGCTTGAAGAATAAGGCAATAATCTATAGCTTGGTCTGTTTCAACTTCACACTGATATCGATAGCTTTGATATTCGTTGCCAGAAGTGGAATAGAGAACAGCCGTACACATATAGGATAAAAATAATAATGACTTCGAAGAACGATCCGCAAACGAAACCATGGCAAAGTGAGATGCCACACGCTCAGTTTGAGTTTATGAAAAAAGTGTTGGCAGCACCTTCGCCCATTGGTTTTGAAGCGGCCATGAGCTACGGTGTGATCAAGCCAGAGTTTGAATCATTTATGCCGCAGGATTGGGCAGTGCATCAATTTAAAGGTAATGCTGGCTTGGTCTTTGATTCTCACCCTGGTCGAGATGATCTGGTGAGTGTCATGATTGTCGGCCATGCGGATAAGATCCGTATGCAAGTGCGTAAAATCGACAGTGATGGCAAAGTTTGGATCAATACCGACTCCTTCCTGCCAACCACCCTCATTGGTCACGAAGTTAAGGTATTCTGCCAGCATCCCGATGACGCATCCCGTTACCGGATGATCGAGAACTGTACCGTTGAAGCGTTAGGTGCCATCCATTTTTCAACGCCTGCGCAGCGCTCAGGTGAACAGGGGATCAAAGCCGAATCCATTTATCTGGAGTTGCACACCCATGGCGAGGATCGTAAGGAGCAGGTGGAAGCGCTGGGCTTACGAGTCGGTGATCCTATTCTGCTAGACCGCCCGATCAAGCGTGGCGTGTCGCCTGATACCTTCTACGGTGCCTACTTGGACAATGGCTTAGGTTGTTTCTCTGTTGCTGAGGTCGCCCGCCTCGCTGCAGCTGAAAGCCTGGATAATGTTCGTGTCTTGTACACCATCGCGACCCATGAAGAGATCGGTCGATTTGGCTCAACCCAGATGGTCGGAGAGCTCAAACCTGATGTGCTAATTGCAACAGACGTAAACCATGATTACGAAGCTGCACCGGGTATTGCTAACCGCAAAATGAACCCGCTCAAGATGGGCGACGGTTTCACCATTGGCCGTGGCTCTGTCGCATCAGAATTCCTGGTGAAATGCATGGAAGAAGTTTGTCGTGAGCAGGAGATCCCGTATCAACTGGACTTCTCTGGTCGTGATATGGGCACTGATGGAATGGCCGCTGCGCTGGCTGGCGTCGACAGTGCCGCTATCACCATTGGGTACCCTATCCGTAATATGCACACATCTTCTGAGTCTGCGCACACAGGTGACCTGGTCGCTTCGATCCATGCAATTGCTTCATTACTGCGGCACTTCAACGGCATGAATAACGGTAAAGGGATCAGCCGGGGTGATCTGAAAAACAGCCATATCCGTCTGGACCATATCTGATCAATTGGAACCATGCCAAAGGTTGATATCGGGCATATATTCAGTGAGGGTGCAAAGCACTTTCCGATTTCAGCCCATGGCATGCTGAAGAGGCGGCTATTATAGGCCGCCTTTTTATTCTTCACGGCGTTGTTGAGCAATTCACCCTCGGAGTGGGCTTTCTACGGATTAACCGGCTGCCTGGCAAACAGGCATACCGAGTCCAATGATGTTGTTCATCGCCTTCACGCCAGCCAATGCTTCGCTGACTTGAGCATCGTAATCGCGTAGGCTCAGCTTTGGGCTGATGGGTTGCTTATAGTGACCGACGTCGGTTTCAGAAAGCGATCGCTGGTGGTAGCCGCTAAATAACTGTTCCGAAATGTAGATCACTGAGTTCTCAGATTTGGAGGGAACTCGGCTTCCAAAGTGCGATCTGATCAATCGCCAAACCAACCAGGCCGACAAGGAAGCCGAGCCCAATGATGC
>NZ_BAABJZ010000050.1:0-2908 GCF_039543565.1 Ferrimonas pelagia
TACCGGTCAGGTCTTGGCCTGAGCGAAGTGCCTCAATGGCGGCTTCCATGTCGAAAGTAGGTTTGGTCATTCGCTATTCCTTTTGGATTGATTTTAAGCAAATGACACAGAAATCTGAACACTACCGAATATATATTGCCCGTGAGGCCAATCGCGAGGATGGTTGTACTGGTCGATTTTGGGAGGGTCGATTTAAGTCTCAAGCATTATTGGATGATGCAGCTGTACTGGCCTGTATGGTTTACGTCGACCTTAACCCCATCCGCGCCAATATGGCGAAAACACCTGAGCAATCCGACCACACCAGTATCCAACGACGCATTAAAGCCGCATTGTCAGGCAAGCAACCAAAAGAGTTAGCGGCATTCACTGCTCCTCAAAATGGCGATATGTCTCAGGGCTTAGCATTTGCGATTGATGATTATTTGGAACTGGTTGAACAGACGGGACGTATCATCCGTGATGACAAAGTCGGCCATATCCCAGAGGCGATACCGGATTTACTCAGCCGACTGCAGATATCACCGGCCAACTGGCTGACGCTTACGACGGAGTTTGAGCATAAATTCCATCGCGCCGCTGGCCGGGAAGCCAAGCTTCGCCTGTTTGCCGAGCATACTCATCACCAACGTGCCAATGGCATTTCAAACGCACGAGCACTGCTAAGTACGGCATAAGAACTTCTTTGTCCATCCGCTTTTCTAGACCGTCACTGCGGTCATTTCCTGCGCTCTCGGTTCAGGCTTCGACGTTGAAAATCACTTCTAAAGGGCGCTGGGTGGGCAAATCGCACTCAGGGGCATGTCACAGCCGTGATCCAGCAAAACCTTCACTCCAAACAGCCACTAGCTAACATCGGAAACAACTCCTATGTTGTTTTGGCTTGGATTTACAACCATGGGGTTGTAAATTGTGTCATTTACTACTTATATGTAGTACTAGGGTCGTGTACTACTTAAGCGTTGTAAGCCGATGGAGCCTACCAATGACAACCATTAAAGAGCTCGTCCAGAAGCTGATTTATACCCGCAAACAAAGAGGGTTGGGTCAGGGAGATTTCGAGGGCTTGGCTGGATTTAAGCAGCAACAGATCTCCAGAATGGAGAAAGCCAACGATATGAAGCTGAGTAATTTCCTGGCTTGGGCGGACTCGCTGGGCTACGACGTGACTTTGGTTGAAAGAGATAGCAATCAGTTTACCGAAGCTGGGCATAAACCTTCTGAGCCAGAACGACCGGTCAATCTCATCCATCAGATCCTTGGTAAGTCTTCCGCGGAGAATGAGAAGTGATGCAGAAGCGTCAGGAGCAAGTTCAAGGGATAGCATTGCATCTACACGGTATTCGGGTAGGCGTGGTCGCACGATTTGCAGGCAACAAGAACATTCTGAGCTTTGATCCTGAATACGCAGCATCGACATCTCCAGATCGACCCATCGTCACGCTGCAGCAGTTGGCCGATTCTGGTTATCTGCAGCGACCACAGATCCGAACCAATCGCTTACCGGCGCTTTTATCAAACTTGCTGCCTGAGGGAGCGCTACGAACCTATCATGCTCTGCGACTAAAAATTGCTGAGGATGATGAGTTTATCCTGATGCTATCGCTTGGCCGGAACTTGCCAGGAGCACTGATAGCAGAGCCTATCCCTGCCGGGGAAATCCCTAGCTGGGCCCTAGTTGCCCGCGAACAAGCAGAAGCTATCCAAATTGCGCCACCAGAGGAAGTTGGCGATCAGGCCCTTGCTGGCGTACAGATGAAGTTCTCGGCGATTAAGGGCGATGGTCGATTCAATGTTTCGCAGGAATCCGGGGACGACAACTGGATCGTCAAAACACCATCAACAAACCATCCCTTTGTGCCCGCAAATGAGTACACGGCAATGCGGCTGGCCGAATCGGTTGGTGTGCGCATTCCTGATATTGATCTTGCGCCTTTGTCGGCGGTAGGTGAATTGCCCAATATCCAGTTGCCACAAGAACAGCACGCCTATCTGATCCACAGGTTCGATCGACATGGTACACAGCGGATCCATACCGAGGACTTTGCTCAGATAACCGAACAGTATGCCCGGGAGAAGTATGAGAAGGTGAACTATCAGCAGATGCTGTTAATCATGAGGAGTTTGATGGACGCCGATGCTTTTCGGGAGGACATGGAGGAGTTTGTTCGGCGCCTAGTGGTCAACATCTTGGTTGGCAATGGCGATGCCCATCTAAAAAATTGGACCTTGATATACAGCAACGGCACAAGGCCAAGACTCAGCCCTGCTTATGACATTGTTAGCACCGTCGTCTACATCCAAAATGAGCAAGACTTCGCGCTTAAGTTGATGGGGACGAAGCGGTGGTATGACGTATCGCTAGTCCAGTTCAAGGCACTGGCAAAAGAGCTTGGGATCCGGCCAACCCTGATGCAAAAGATCGTGAAAGACACGGTGGCTAAGGCGCGGGAGATATGGCCGACCTTGCTCGCCGAGCTGCCAATGGATAGTAAGCAAAAAGCGTTGTTGGTAGAGCACATGAATAGATTGCACGAAGACTTTCGCCTTAATCTAAGCGCATAGATGAGGTATTCGATGAATCATGTGGAACCCTAAAAGGGTGGTGTAAGCGCAGCATTAGTGACGAAAATCTTAGCTGAGGTTGCTGTTTAATAACCCCGTTCAAGGGCATATGAAGAGCCGCTTTTTGGTAACGCCACTGTAAAATAAAACAATGAGTAACAATGGTTTGAGTCGTGCTATTGGCTTGTTGAGTCCCTCGGGGGACACCATTTCAACGCTCATAGCCTGAACCTTAAGCATTTAGGTGCTCCCAAACGGCCTCCAAACTGTTGGCCTGCTTGGCTTTTGACTGCTGGGCCCGGTGGCAGTTAGTTGCGATGAAATCAATTGCCCAACTTAAGTC
>NZ_BAABJZ010000051.1:0-3042 GCF_039543565.1 Ferrimonas pelagia
AGCACGCTGTCGGTGCGAAATTGACGGCTTAGATTGTCCAGTTTAATCATCTATCTATTCCTTGATACGGCGTTAGGAACATTTGTGTTCTTGTTGTTCTTTTAGGCGGCGTTAACCCGAGTCGGGCCCAGGTTAACGCCGTTGTTTATCCGCATTGCGGCGACACTCCGCCGCATTGGCGTTTGCTTCGTAGGGGCTTAGCGCAGCGTAAGCCACCGGGTTTTTGTTATATCGTCGACCGTTCTGGCGGCAGGTTACGCCGCTGCGCGGCTAACCGTGCCCGACGAAACGGTTAGCCGTGCTTTATTCATCCCGCAACGTCAGGGCCGGGCGCTGGCGAGCGGTGTTGAGTGCCAGTGCTGAAACCGTCGCGATGGTGATGGCCAGTACCACAGCGGTCGCCATAGGGAACCACCACCAAGCCAGCTCCACCCGGTGCAGGAAGTGCTCCAGCCAAAGGGTTAGCCCCGAAGCGGCCAGCGGCCAAGCCACTAGGCTGCCTAGTGCCACCAGAGCGACAAACTCTTTGTTGATCAAGGCGACGATGCTGGCGTAACTGCTGCCGAGCACCTTGCGCATGGCGATCTCCTTGCTGCGGCGCTCACAGCTGAAAGCAGCCAGGCCGAATAGGCCAATAACGGTGAGGGCAAGGGCCACTGCGGTCATCGACAGCAGCAAGGCAAACTGGCGACGCTGCTGATCAAACTGGGCCTGGTAGATGGCGTCCATAAAATGCATGTCCAGCTCCATTCCCTTGGGCAAAGGACGCTCAATATGTTCTTTCAGTTCTGCAAACTCTTGAGTGGATATGTCGCGTTTCAACTCAATAATGGCGTCGACCGTCCCTATGGCGCTGTAGCTGTGGGTGAAAAAAATGGCCCGGTTGTCCATCGCAGGACCTGCTTTATAGCTCTCGACCACGCCAATGACGGTGCCTGCGACGTTATCCTGACCTAAGTGCCAAGTCTGGTGGAGCGCATCTTGGGGAGTTGGATAGCCCAGAGCGAGCGCAGCTTCTCTATTGATGAGCACGCCAATGGTTTGTGTTTGTGGGTCGTAGCGGTCGCCTTGGAACTGCGCAGAAAAATCTCGACCGGCCAACAACTCCAGCCCCAATGTCGTCGCAAAGTTGTCGTACCCCATTTTCATGGTGATACTAGCCGTTTCACCGTTAGAGCGTATCCTGCGGTTCATATTGAAATCACGGGTCGGATCTTTGTCTATGAATGTCCAGTGAGAGACTAAGCCGGTTGCGTCTATATGTTGGCCGAAGTTGTCCGCGCTTCGAAGCATTGCATTGGGCATATCGCGGATCACTAAGCGCTGCTCCTTGCTGTAACCCAGCGGCTGATGTTGCAAAAGAACAAGCTGCGCGATGACGCCAACGCTGGCCACAATCAGGCCGATACTTATGGCACTTTGAAGGCCGATCAGCACTCGGCGAGTACGGATCGCCCCTCGGCCTGAGCTCAAATCGCCGGACAGGACTCGGGCACTATTGAAAGACGACAGGTACAGCGCAGGGTAAGCGCCGGCCAGCACACCGACTGTAACCACCATCACCAGAAATACCGGCCCCACTTCGCCAAAGTAATCAATATCCAGTGTGCTGTTCATCAGGCGATTGAAATGGGGCAGCGCCAGCTCTGCCCAGACACACGCCAACAGAGCCGCCGTTGCGGTCAGTAGCAGCGCTTCGAACAGGAGTTGGCTGATCAACTGTGCTCGGCTGGCGCCTAGGGCTTTGCGCACTCCAATCTCTTTCGCTCTCAGGCTGGCGCGGGCGGTACTGAGATTAATGAAGTTGAAAGTGGCGATCAGCAACGTACCAAGTGCCAATCCGATGGCAACGTAGACCGCTTGTACGGATCCACCCGGTTTCCATTCGAATTGAAGACCGTATGAGAAGAGGTGAATTTGGGTAACCGGCTGCAATTCGATAGCCCCGTAGCTGTCATGAAAATGCCCCTCGATCCGTTCAGATAAGAGTTTTGCCAATTCGGTTCCAGAAAAGTCCGGTTGTGGCTGTAGGTACAGCCTCGTACCGTTACTCGATTGGCTCTCCCAAATATGACCATAGTGAGGGCGCCAAGTGTCTAAGCTAAGGAATCCTTGCAGATGAAGGTGGGTGTTGGTCGGCAGATCCGCGTATACAGCTGACACCACTAACTCAATTTGCCCCCATTGAACGGTTTTCCCAATCACCTCATTTGGGCCAAATATGCGGTACGCCTGACTCTCCGACAGCGCCAACTGATTGGGCTCCCTAAACGTCTGATGTATATCCCCCGCTAAGGTGGTCAGCGCAAACATCTCCAGCAAAGTGGGCTCAACGACTTGATAGCCATCCGTGGAAAAACGGGTGCCATTGAGACTGAGCGGAGAAAAGAAAGCGTTGACGGATAGCAGGTTTTTTATCTCAGGCTGCTGGCGTAAAAACTCGACCGACGGACCGTGAAAAACCGTCGAGCGTTGGTTTGACTCAGCGTAGCCTCTGAGTACGCGATAGCTACTCTGCGCATCAGGGTGAAAGTTGTCGTAACTCAGCTCGAAGCGTGCCCACAAAGCAATGAGCAATGCTGCAGCTAGCCCAAGTGACAGCCCTAGCAGATTCAATCCGGTGTGCAGTTTTTGCTTGAGCAGGGAGCGCACGGCGGTGCGCAGGTAATTGCCCAGCAGGGCAAAATGGTTTAAGCGATAAGCATTAGGCATAGCGCTTCACCTCGACCGGCATGTCGGCGACGATCTGGCCATCGCGCATGCGCACGGTGCGGCTGGCGTAGCTGGCGTCCTCGTCTGAGTGGGTGACCATGATGATGGTGGTGCCGGCACGGTTCAGTTCGCACAACAGGTTCATCACCGCTTCGGAGTTTTCTGAGTCGAGGTTGCCGGTGGGCTCATCGGCGAGGATCAGTGCGGGCTGGATGATCAGCGCGCGGGCCACGGCGACCCGCTGCTGCTGACCGCCGGACAGTTGCTGCGGCAGATGATCGCGTCGGTGGGCGATCTGCATCTGCGCCAAGATGGCTTCGACCCGCTGCT
>NZ_BAABJZ010000052.1:0-3302 GCF_039543565.1 Ferrimonas pelagia
ATCATCGATGCAAGCACATGTGGCAACTAATCAGGCGGGTGAAGTACTTCATGAACAACGCCTCACCATTCCCGGGTGGTGGTCATGGATTGCAGAAACTGGAGCACAATTAGGATCAGTTATTTAGTCATTTTCCAACCTGCAATTAGTTCCCGCGGAATGCTCGTAAATTCCAGTTATAAGAAAAAGGCCAATAAACATATGTGACATTTATTTAAGTATCCGGCCACAACGGACGGTGACCTTTATTGGCCGTTTAAATCAGCAATTTTTCATTGTGATGATAGATAGAAACGCTACTGATAAAGTAGCCAATTTGCGACGGAACTCACGAGCCAACAAATCGATTGGTAAATGACCTCGAACAAATTGACTCAAGCGTGTATTTTTGTGCCTTATCAATTGCTTGAAGTTAATTGTAGGCAGTGTGTCTATCACTAGAGAGACTCTCTTCACACCACTCCTAGAAAGAAAACAAGCATACCCTAGTGAGTAGAGCCCCCACCATGAGCCATAATCAGCGCGTAAAAGAAAACATTGACGCCATCGCTAAATCCGTTGAAACGGCGCAAAGTCAAAGCGATTTAGTCCAAATCATTAACAAGGTCGCGGAGCATCCGGGTCCACTGGATTACAAAGATAACCATTGGCACCTGCTCAAGTGGGTAATGACGGTGGTTGGTCTGTTTGTATCGTTACCATGGTTTATGGCCTTCATTTCAAACCCCGGCTACTTTCTGCACAATGTCAGCGTCGTTTGGGTTCCGTCACTGATTGTACTTCTGGCGCTTTGGGAATTGGAAAACAGCGAAAAACTTAAATGGCTGGAAGGACGGATCGCGGCTAAAGGGGGACGCCTTGCGCTGGGTACGGCCTTGGCTGCGGTGCTCTTTTACGCTCTGCCTCCCTGGCACTTTCTGTACTGGTCAATCTTTGGCTTTTTCAAGCCACTTTATTCTTACTATTTTGATCAGATGATGCTCGCAAGCCTTGCTCTTGGCGGGACGACGATAGGCATGTGGGTCTGGCTCTCCGGGCGAAAGTACTGGCGAAATGACGTGTCCGATCGCATTTTTTTTCGCGATGTGCTGTTTAATAACAAGCTAACTGCCGTCAACGGTAATGGTCAGAGCCTCGCTAAAACATTGGTTGGACAGTTTTTGGAGTTTCGTCGCGGCAACGACACGAGGGAGATCGAATGGCTTTATCGCGGGCAGCATCAGGGCGAACATCAATCCTTCGATTATCAAATCTACAAATATCACTACGTGGTGAAGACCACGACCACCAGCACCGACAGCAAAGGCAATACCACCACAAGTACGACATACACGAGCTATTACCGCTATGGCGTATTGTTTGATTTTCCCTTTGCCAAAGGACTGGGGATCAGCGCCGATGGCTCAGTTGGGTACAGGGGAGAGCGCTACCGCACCGCCTCCAGCCAGTTCAATAAGGACTATCGGGTGTTCGCGCTGGATCCCATCGACGGTGCCCGCTTCCTTAGCCCGGCTGTCATCGAAGAGATGCAAACCTTATCAAATAAATTCAGCCAGCCGACTTTGCAGATCCGTAACGATCACAAAGCTTGCCTAGCATTTGACAACGAATTGCTGTGTATCAAGCGTACTCATGGGCTGGATGATCCCGCCGCCTTTGCCTCTGAGATCGGCGAGCATCGGCAACTGGTTAACCTACCTCCCCTGCTAAACAGCATCGAGCAACTGATGCGTTTTAATGACAACAACTTTGTTTCGCGTAGCCCCAATGCGGCTTAACGCAAGACGACATCAAGACAAGACATCACGGCGGAACGCCGCGGACTGTCGATCCACTGTTTGCTTAGGGAAACATGATTGGAAAGCCCACTTACCTATCCAACTCGAACTGTTTTTTGACTAAAAAAATTAACTAAGGAATCCCATATGGAAGCTTTACTGTTACTTGTTGCCATCCCGGCTGTGCTGATTATCGGCATTATTGTCGTGTACAACGGCATTATTGGCGCCTATAACGCGGTAGAACGCGGCTGGGCTTCCGTTCTGACTCAGGAACGTCAGAAAAATAAGATCATTCCGACCATCGAAAAGCTGGTTGAAGACTACAAACTGCATGAATCGGGTGTGCTGACTGAAGTGACCAAATTGCGCAGCGCGCTGGCGGATCTGAAAGAGGGCCAGATGGATGCCAACTGTCTGGCGAAAGCCGAGCAATCCACCGCCGGCTTGATGAAGGGTCTGCAAGTGGCTGTCGAAGCCTACCCTGAACTGAAGGCCAGCGACGTGTATCTGAAACTGATGGCCGAGATCTCCGAGCAGCAGGCGCAGATCGGTGCCGCTATCCGCATATTTAACCAAAATGTCGAAGACTTTAATAACAAGATCCAGATGTTCCCAGGTTCTGTCGTCAACGGCATGTTTAATAAGAAGCAAAAGATAAACACCTTTACCGACCAAGAAGCCGAGTCCGGCTTCGACTACAAACCGAACTTCTGATCGTAAGAGGAGCCCCTGTACCGCATCAGGGGCGTTTTGGCTTTATACAGTAAAACTCTGGACAGATAGACCGCAATCCCCATAGCGCTGCAGCAACACGTACAAAAGCCGAGTGCCGCCAAGTCAAACCCGAACGGATCAACCCAAGTCGATTTTGGTGCTGAGGAACCGCTCCGTTTGCCGATCCGAACGGATAATCGGCGATTTACTCCAGCGCCATTAGGTATTCAGCCAACGCCATACGTTGCTCATTGGTCTCGAGATCGTTGTCATACAACACCATGTATTTGCCGTTGACCACCAAGGTGGGAACCGATTTTAGATCAATCGCCGTCATCTCCGCCTTGGTAACGTCAATCAAGGCATTCACGTCAGCGCCATCGGCAATACGCATGATCTCGGCATGATCGAGCCCTCGCTCACTGAAAAATCGATTAAAATCTTCTTGTTCTGGCGGAGTTTTTGCACGCCGCAACTCGACATAAAACTCCATCAGTTCATCGAGATATACCAACTGGTTCAGTTGATCCAAGGCGTAGAATAGCCTCGCGTCACGCTCCCAAATCTCGTTTTTAGTCGAGTGGCGCAATATGAGCGCAAGCGACTCATGCTTGGTCATCAATTCCGAGAGATAGGGCTTCATCTCAATGCAGTAGGGACAGCCAATCCAGATATATTCACAGGGCGAGATCATGAACGTTTATTAGCCAATTGCTACGCATGATTGACCAGCCGATCGCTCTGTGATCTTATGCTCCCTTTTTCGGGGCATGAGCATGGATATCGAGACCATCAAACAGCATTTCA
>NZ_BAABJZ010000053.1:0-4631 GCF_039543565.1 Ferrimonas pelagia
TCGCCACCCATGTGCTTAGCCAGCACGTTGGTGATCGCAGCGGTCAGAGTGGTTTTACCGTGGTCAACGTGGCCAATGGTACCAACGTTAACGTGCGGTTTCGTACGTTCAAACTTTTCTTTAGACATGGTGCGCCTCGGTCAAAACTCAGTGGACAATCCACTGTGGCTTTTGGATTACTCGAAGTGAGTATAACAAGGAAAGATAAGAGGTGTTGCGAGAGGAATGGTGCTGATACCCAGAATCGAACTGGGGACCTCACCCTTACCAAGGGTGCGCTCTACCGACTGAGCCATATCAGCACTTTAAACATGGAGCGGACGGCGGGAATCGAACCCGCGTTATTAGCTTGGAAGGCTAGAGTAATACCATTATACGACGTCCGCATTTCTTTCAAGCTGGGCGCTCGAAGGAAATAAATGGTGGAGGGAGAAGGATTCGAACCTTCGAAGGCAGAGCCGACAGATTTACAGTCTGTTCCCTTTGGCCACTCGGGAACCCCTCCAGAATTTTGGTGCCGCCACCAAGAGTCGAACTCGGGACCTACTGATTACAAGTCAGTTGCTCTACCAACTGAGCTATAGCGGCACGGCGTCACTCAGGACGCGGAGCGCATAATAGGAAAACCGGCGAAGCTGTGCAATAGCTAATTGCAAAAAAAACCAAAAACCGACTCAACCGAACAGCTTTTAACCGATCGATGGTTTCTCTTCCTTACTTAGGCAAATCCGACCCCGACCTAAACCCCGCTCGAGCCGTAAGTTGCTGTACCTTTTAAGAACCGGGTTGTATAGTCCGCTCGCAACCTAGGAGAGATAATGTCTTGTACATCCGCTGATAAGGATCACGCCTACCAGAGCTTCAGCCGGCCCCAATGGGCTGCGCTGCGCGACGCCGTGCCTCTTCCTCTTAGCGAGGCGGAGCTTGAGCGCTTACGGGGGATCAATGACGACATCTCACTCGAAGAGGTCGAAGCGATCTACCTACCGCTCTCGCGCTTGCTGAATCTCTATGTGCACTCCAAACAGCGCCGCGGCGATGTGCTGGAGCAATTCCTCGGCCGCAAGCCTTCGTTGGGCCCCTATATCATTAGCGTGGCCGGCTCGGTCGCCGTCGGCAAAAGCACCACAGCACGGATCTTACAAGCCCTGCTGCAACGCTGGCCCGAGCACCCGCAAGTTGAGTTGGTCACCACCGACGGGTTTCTCTTCCCGCTTGAAGAGCTGAAGAAGCGCGATCTGATGAGTCGCAAAGGCTTCCCGGAAAGCTACGACATTCGCATGCTGCTGGATTTCGTACGCAGCGTGAAGTCGGGGGAAGTGGCCGAGGCGCCGATCTACTCCCATTTGACCTATGATCGGATCGACAACGCCAGCCAGAGCATCAATCGGCCGGACATTCTTATCCTCGAAGGTCTGAACGTGCTGCAAACCGGGATCGACTATCCGCATTGGCCGCAGCGCCCCTTTGTCTCCGACTTTGTCGACTTCTCCATCTACGTCGACGCAGACGAAAGCTTATTGAAACAGTGGTATGTCGAGCGCTTCCTCAGCTTTCGAGACGGCTCGTTCCGCGATCCGAACTCCTACTTCCACCACTATGCCAAGTTGAGCCAATCGGAAGCCGCAAAAACCGCCAGTAAGATCTGGGAGCAGATCAATGGCCCTAACCTGCGTGAAAATGTGGCACCGACCCGAGAGCGTGCCGATCTGATCCTCACCAAGAGCGTGCAGCACCAGATCAGCCAGATCCGCTTACGGGGCTAGTTCTGCCACTGCGGCCGTAGGCTCAACTCGCCGCCACCGAATGCCTTGATCTGACCTGAGGCCAGCTCAAGTTGCAGATTACCCTGCGGATCGATCCCACGTGCCACGCCCTGGATCTCGCGCTCGCCCATCAAGAGCGTTACCGCTTGATCACGAAAACGATCCCGTGCTCCCCAAGCCGCAATAAAGGGGGCCAACCCCTGCTGTTCGAACTGCTGCATCCCCGTCGCCAATGCTGCTAGCACCTCTTGGGCCAAGGCGGTGCGATCCACTCTCTCAGCCGAATCGCCTTGCAGATCCGCCCACGGCTGATCGATCAAGTCGGCCATCGACGCCGGCATCGCCACATTGATCCCGCACCCGATCACGAGATCACAGGGCTCACCGATCTGCCCCTGCATCTCGATCAGGATCCCGCCCAACTTACGGCCTTGTAGATAGAGATCATTCGGCCATTTGAGCTCAATGTCAGCATAACCACAGCGCTCCAATGCCTGGGCCAGCATCACTCCAACCGCAAGACTTAAACCACCAACCGCCCCCATGCCCTGCTCTAAGCGCCAGAAATACGAGAGATATAGGTGACAAGCCAAGGGCGACACCCAGGGACGTCCCCGCCGCCCTCTGCCCGCCGTCTGCATCTCCGCTAAGCACGCCTCGCCACTGTGACAGCGCTCGCGACGAGCCATTAAAAACGCGTTAGTCGAATCCAACTGCCAGAACAGATGTAAAGGGACACTGCGGCCCAACAATAATTGCTCAGCGTCCAACAGACTCAACGGCGCGGCTAACCGGTAGCCCTTGCCCTTCACCCGGTAGATCTCCAGCCCATAGCCAGAGAGCGCCTCGATATGGTTATGCACCGCAGTACGGCTCAGTACCAACTCCGTTGCCAACTCAGAGCCAGAATGAAACTCGCCGTCGGCTAAGCGCTCGATCAATTGCTGGCGCACCGATGAGATCATGCCTGCCAACACAGCGCTCCTTGTCCATCGAGGATCCGGACCTCCGGCTCCAAAGTGATCTGGTAACGCTCAGCGACCGTCATCACGACATGGCGGGCTAGCGCCACCAGATCTTCCGCCGTCGCCGTGCCTCGATTGACCAACACCAAGGCTTGATCCTGATGAACTGACGCACCACCGATGGCAACCCCCTTCAGCCCAGCTTTATCGATCAACCACCCTGCTGGCACCTTGATCCCGCCGGACGGATCGGGATAACCGGGCAGATCGGCAAAACATTGCTGTAACCGCTCGAACTCGGCTTGTTCGATCACCGGGTTTTTGAAGAAGCTGCCGGCATTACCCAACCGGGCGGGATCGGGCAACTTTGCCTGACGCACATCGACGATAGCGCGATAGATCCGATCGGCCGTCAGCGTCCCTTCCGACTCGAGCGCCTTCAGCGGGCCATAGCCCAACTTCGGCTGCCAATCCGTCGGTAAAGCCAAACCAACCGCGGTGATCACGCAGCGTCCACTCAACTCTTGCTTAAAGACCGAATCTCGATAGCCAAAGCGGCATTGATCCGCATCCAGACGTTCGATCTCCAAAGTCTCCAGATCCAGATAATCAACGTAGAGACAGTGATCGGCAAACTCAACGCCGTAGGCGCCGATATTCTGGATCGGTGCAGCCCCGACGGTACCTGGGATCAGGGCCAGATTTTCCAGGCCAAATACCCCCTGAGACAGAGTCCATCGCACCACCTCGTCCCAATTCTCGCCAGCACCCAAATGCAGTAAGACCTCGGACTGACCCCGAGTCAGATGACGGCCCAGTATCTCATTGCGGATCACCAGCCCGTCAAAATCTTCGGTAAAGAGTACGTTGCTCCCCCCTCCCAGCACCAGCTTGGGCATATCGCGCCACTTAGGATCTCGATACACCGCTCGCAACTCGCTCAGATCGCTCACCGTGATCCCGGCTCTGGCCTGCGAAGGAACAGCAAAGGTATGCCAAGGTAACAGATCGGCAGGTTGTGAAAGCGATAAGCTCATCTAGCTAAGACTCCGGAAGCGCGAAAGAAAGTCGAATAGTACGAGATAAGTGCAGCGGAAGCGAGGATCCCACCCTCAGCGACCTTATGATCCCAACAAAGTCAGTGGAGACTCACTCTCACCAAGACTCAGTTGTATAAGGAGTGAACGCTTTCGACAAACTTAACAGCGAAACCATTACGCAGGGGAGAGTGCACCAATAACCAAAGCCCCGACGCAACGGATCAGAACCGACTCATTGTGCGCAACATGCATTGCCATATCGCGTCACGACGGCTACCTGCTAGCGAAAAAATAGCTTCAAGACAGAGAAGCGATAGAAAACATGGTGGGAAAATGGGAGGACTACCAAATGAGCGTCAGCTTTAGCATTGCAGGCAACGCCTAAACCACAGCACGATCGCATCACTAAGATTGCACGCATACAAAAAAACAGCCGTTAAGCTGAGTTTCTCGCGACAAGATATCGACACAGATAGCGTCGCTACCGGCTGCCTCAAGCGCCGGAACCCGCGCCCCCGGCGTGATAGGCCGGCGCTCTGATAAAGAGATAACCAACTGAGCTGCCACTCCGCTGCCTTGCGCAGCTTAAGTACATACGAAAAAACCCAGCTGTTAGGCTGGGTTTGTCGCGACAAGATGTCGAAATAGATGGCTTCATTACCGGCTATCTCAAAAGCTGGAATCCGCGCCCCCCGGCGTGACAGGCCGCTGCTCTAATAAAGAGATAACCAACTGATACCAATTGCACTAAAAGTTTGATCTAATAGTGCTTTGATTAGTGACCCGAGCATCGACGATGCATACTTCCAGCGATTTCAAGCAACTTGCCAAGAAAGTCAGCGATTCGAGGATGAGAACGC
>NZ_BAABJZ010000054.1:0-6465 GCF_039543565.1 Ferrimonas pelagia
TCATCGATGCAAGCACATGTGGCAACTGATCCGGCGGGTGAAGTACTTCATGAACAACGCCTCACCATTCCCGGGTGGTGGTCATGGATTGCAGATAGTGGAGCACAATTAGGATCAGTTATTTAGGGAGCATCAACTGCTGTACTGTCGGCGATGTTTGAGGTGACTGTGAATGTGAATAATCAGAATTTAGATCACAACCGCCGACGGAGGCCGGCGTTTGTGTCTGCGTATCTGACAGGAGTTTGCCCGGCTAATGTCCGGCTCCTGATCGTTCTTAAAGCATGACTGATGCACAGTGTCCCTAAGAGTTCGAAGTTGTACGCATAAAGGGCGAAGGCAAGCATTCTGCAAATGCTGTCAGTGGTTTGTTAGAACCAGCTGACCGTTTGCTGCTGGCTGCGGCGAGTCTTAGGGAACTGCGGCTCATCGGCACGGTAGCCCAGTGCCACCATGACCGCCGGACGGTACAGTTTCGGGTCGACACCAAAGTGCTTTTCGAGCACCTCGATGGTCTTGTCCATCTCAAAGCCCTCGATGGGGCAGGAGTCGATCCCAAGTAACGCCGCGGTGTTCATCACATTGCCCATGGCGATGTAAGCTTGCTTGGCCGACCAGTCGGTGATCTGACGTTGGCCCTGGATCCCCCAGTCCTGCTCCTGAAACTTCTCAAAGGCCTGGTTGATAAAGCCGATCACCTCGTCCGGCAGTTGCTTTACCTCTCTCATAAAGGTCTGCTGGTACGCCGAGTTGTGCTTCATGCTGGCATCGGTATGGGCCAGGAAGATCAGAAAGTGACTGGCCGTGCCCAGCTGACCGGCGGTGCCGTTGAATGCACCGTTGGCGCCCCAAGTGAATTCCCGAAACAGCTCCCGCTTTTCCGGGGACTGCACCACCATCAACTGCCATGGCTCAAAACCAAAGGAGCTGGGGGAAAGACGGGCCGCTTCCAAGATGGTGTTGAACTCGCTTTCGCTGATCTTGCGCTTAGGATCAAACACCTTGGTGGCGTGGCGAAAGGCAAAGGCCTCGGCCAACTTGGCCTGCATGCTTGGGTTATCGATGGATTGCGTCATGGGATCTTCTCCGGCTGGCGATGTCAGCATTGTTGAAACAGGGGCTGGCCTTCACCAGCGGTGCGCAGAGTAACAACTCGCTCAGTGGAGAAAAATGGCAGCAATCGCCAATCTCTTTGGATTATTTTAACCATAATTGTCGTTTACACTAAGCGATTGCGCTGACCGGACATCCTTGGTGGGTGCACGCTTTCGAAAACGGATAATTAACGGAGTCCACGTGTCCCAGACCCATCAATTGCTGCTGTTTATCGACGTGGTACAGCAGGGCTCTTTTACCAAGGCCGCCAGTCTGCATGAGATGGACAATTCGGCGCTGTCTAAACAGATCAAGAAACTGGAGACGAGCTTGGGGGTGCAGCTGCTCAATCGTTCCACCCGTTCCTTTTCCCTGACATCGGCGGGGAAGGAGATCCTTGAACAGGCTAAGATCCTGTCCGGTACGCTGGGGCAGATCCAGGCCATAGCCGACTCCTATCAAGCGGCGCCCACCGGGATGTTGCGGATCAGCGCCCCTGTTTACTTTGGTCAGCGCTGCTTGCAACCGGTGATCTCCGATTACCTTAAGCGCTACCCGGAGGTGAAGATAAGCTTGACGCTGGATGACCGGCGCTCGGATCTGATCGCCGACCATTTCGATCTGGCGTTTCGCATCGGCAAGCTGCGTCAGTCCAATCTGATCGCCCGCAAGATCGCCGATACCCGCTTTGCACTGGTGGCCTCCGAAGCGTTTGTCGCCCAGTACGGCATGCCTAAAACGCCGGAGCAACTGCTGGCGCTGCCGGCGGTGATCTACGCGAACCCGGATATCACGCTCGACGCGGTGCAACTGAGTGAGCAGCCGCTGGGCGAACAAGGGGGCAAGACGATGAAAAGCCACCGTATGCAGGGCAATTACCGGGTCAGTGACGTGGCCAATCTGGTGACGGCGGTGCGCGATGGTTTGGGCTACTCTCTGATCGATTTATCGAACCTGGACCGACCCATCAGTGAACTGATCCTGGTGCCCCTGCTCACCGACTATCGGCTCTCCACCATGGAAACCGGGATCTACGCCCTCTATCCCCACCGGCGACAAGCCATGCTAGCCAGTGACTTTATCGAGGCGGTGCAGGCCCACATCGGCTCACCGCCATTTTGGGCCGATTATATGCCGGACTATGAGCAGTACTACCGGTAAAGACGCGGAAACCAAAACGGCCGTCTCAGTTGAGACGGCCGTTTTGTATGACGCGGTTTATGATTTAACGGCGTAGCTGGGCAGTGCGTAATAGCGGTCGCTGCGGTGGTTCATCGCCAATACCAGATTGAGCATGATGGCACCGAGCACTGAGCAAGCCAGCACCACAGGCGTCATAAAGAAGGCGGAGGCGATCAGGATACTGATGTCGATCCCCATCTGCATCTTACCGGCGGCGATCCCGAAGCGTTGCTGGCAATAGAGTACCAGCACGTTAAAGCCACCCAGGCTGGTGTTGTGACGAAACAGGATCAGCATGCCCAGTCCCATCAGCAGGCCGCCTATTAGACCGCTGTAAACGGGGGAGAGCCAGCTTAACGCAATGACGTGATGCAGATGGTCAGCGATCACCGCCACCAAGCCGCCGGCCAAAACACTGGTCAGCGCAAAGATCCGGCCCATGCGAAACCAGGCCATGGTGTAGAAGGGAAGGTTGATCAGCAAGTAAAGGGTGCCAAAGGAGAGCGTCACATGGTGGCTCAGCAGCAAGGCCAGTCCTGTGGTACCACCCGTTAACAGGCCACCCTGTTGAAGAAAAAACACTCCCTGAGCCACGATGAAGGCACCGGTAAGGATGGCGATCAGATCTTCGCGCGTGGTGTGGCGTGACTGGCTCAAAAGGGAACTCCTACTGAATTGATGCTGCGTTCGATTGCGATGCGGCTTGAAAGGCCGAACGTGCTTTAAAAAAGCTCGGCGCGGGATTGTAAAATAAGCGTTTAGTAGAAAGAAGGGCAGAGGCGGGCCAAAGCCTGATCGAGCTAAGACTTTGTGGTCAAAGTGTGGTCAAGGTCGTTTTTTGTCAGTGCTGCCTACAGCGGCATCCATTGGTGAGAGAGATGTTTCATTCTCTTCTTTGCGAAACCGGGTGCTAGGGATGCAGTTTCAGCCTGAGCGGTATGAGGTGCGACTGGCACCGCTAGCTGTCAGGTCCCCGGTGATTAATAGGCTTCACACGAAATAGCTCGGGTGAAGTTCGATAGTACTCCTTCAAACGCTCTTTATGCGCAGTATGCCCGAGCGCTTTTTGAGGGATGTGATGATTGTAGATGTGTTGATACCGGAGCAACGTTGCCTCCAGATCGTCCCGACAGTCGAAGCGTGTCGTCTTTAGGATTTCCGATATCCGGCCATTGAAGCGCTCCATCATCCCGTTGGTCTGAGGCTTTCCTGGTGAGATAAGACGTTGCTCAATACCGTGACCGGTGCATTCCTTGTCGAACTCGCGGTTACCTGTTGGCTGACGTTGGCCTGTGGCGCAGAAACGGTCAGTAAACTCTTTGCCGTTGTCAGTCAGCACTGTCCTGATATAAAACGGTGCTTTCTGCGTGACGGTACGAAGAAAACGCCTCGAAGTTCGTGCTGTTTTGTCAGGCAATATCTCCAGGTAGACCCACCGGGTCGATCTATCAATGGCGACATACAGGTAACGGCAGCGTGACTCATCCGGTACTTGATATCGATGTGCACATAGTCAGGCTCGTACGACTTGAATGTCTTAGGTGAAGGCTGTGGCTCGGTATCTGGGTACAGTGCTTTTAGGTTTCCAACACCGTGGCGACGGAGGCAGCGGTCTAGGCCAGAGCGTGATACGTCAGGATTGATGAACTGCTTAGTCAGCGCCAGTAAGTCATCCTAAGGCAACAGAAGCGTTTTCCGGAGCTCAACAACAATGAACTCCTGCGCCTTAGTCAGGGTCGTCCCAAGGTTGTGCTTAGTATGAGAGCCATCATTGACCGTCTTGCGGTTCTTCCATCGACGAACTGTTGATTCAGCGATACCGACCTCTCGGGCCAACACAGCCACAGGTTTCAGCGACTCTTGGATCAGCTTTCGGATCTTCGGTGTTGTGGTCGCGTTCGCGTGAAGCTTAATGTCCATGTACTGCTGTCCTTAGCTGTCGAATGAAACTGGCTACCCATTTCCGAGAATACAAGAATCTCGATGCGGAGTAACCAAGCCATTCAACCGGGACCCAACAGCTATAAAAGCAAATCTAACCAAGCCTATGTCATTTAAATGAGAAATACTATCGCTTTGCAGTCTTTATATGACAGGGGGCTATCCACACTGCTTAGTCCGTTGTCGAATGCTATAGATAAAACTATTTGTTAAATGGAACGTTCAATCGATTCAATATATGAGTCTGGATCGAAGTTCTGTAGCCTTGAAATAATTGACTTTGCGTTGATTTCGATAGACTCAACATCGAAAGAAAATAATTTCTATTTTGGCTTAAGTTGCGCCGTGGCGCACAAAAAACGATCAAGAATGCTTTGGCTACTGATAGACTTAATTTCATCTGAAAGCATAGGGTTGAGGGAAAGTACGCTAAACCCGCGCTCAATCGCACACAACATAGATATGGTATTCCAAATATCTTCATTGCTGCCATTAATCAATCCCATGTTCCGACCTTGCACGAGGTAGTCATACTGTTGTTTTTTCCATATAGAGAAAAGTTTTCGCGTGATGACTAAACGCTTTGATGAAGCTCGTTCCCATACACTACTGTCTGCTGCAATGGCCCCTAGACCAAGACTTTCGTACTCTGAATCTTGATGGGTGGCACCTATGTAATGCGGCAGAATAAAACGAGATAAATAGTCGGCAGGGCATTGAATAGACGAGGAAAAGAGTTCTATGCCCCACTTTGCAAAATACCGGTTGAACAGGGCCAGTGCCAAGTCGTCCTTGTTGATGAATTCAGAATAAATGGTATTAACTGAGCATCCCACATTTGATGCTCACGTGCTGAAACTCACATTGCTCCTTCCGGATTTCCTCATTTCCACCTTTGCAAAATTGAGTATTCTTCGGTTTCTTAATGCTTTTGCTTCCACACTTGATAGCCTAGTGGTCGAGTTTTCCTTATGCTACCACCATACTAGGCATTGTGTTTGGCACAGGTTTTTATTTGTAACAAAGCTCAGGAAACCCGTGATTCGCGGATTAATGTCACGACGCAGATTTGTTGCGCGGGTCACCATTTATATGAAAAGATTTCTTTTGTGATGGCAGGTTTTATCATCATTTTTACCATGATGTTCTCATCATGTTGTGTGCAGTAAGAGATAACATGCTAATCAAATAGTCATACAAGGCGACTCTCATGAAGAAAATATATTACTCATTACCATTGGCCCTTTTTATTTCATTTTCCAGTTCTGCTGCCATGGTCGCAACTGAGATCGGGGTTATGGATTGGGGCTCAAAAGCAGAAGAAAACTTCGGTAAAATGAAGAGTGAAAACAGCTTTGTAAAAATGAAAGGCTATAATGCTACAGATTGGGGGGATATTTACGGTCATGTGAAACTCGAAGATTTCGAGGACTCCGACATGATTAGCTCAGAGATCAACCTAGTTGGACAAATCGCGATAGGCGAAACAGGGTTCAACTATTACGGACAGGTTTTTAATAAGACGAAACCACGTTGGTCGGAAACCAATACAACGCTTGGGTTCAGTTGGCTTCATGAAATGTATGGTTGGGACATTCAACTCGCACTCGCTGGTCATATCGTTAATGCCGATTACAAAAACTTTGATAGCGACTTTAAAGGTGGCCTAAACGGTGGCTATCAGTTCACTCAAATAGATCGCGCTTTCAGCATTGGACAGCAGGATTTTAAGTTTACTTATTGGCAGGAACATTTTTGGGGCCGTGATAAGCAATATCTGGCAATATCTGGCGATGAAAAAGACTTTGGTTTCAACGGCCTTTTAGCCGTCCGTTGGTTTTTACCAGCCAATTTGTCTGCGAGCATCGCTTATCGATATGCGAATAATAACCTTGGCATAGCTGGCTATCACGATGCATTTATGTACTCCATTCAATATAATTTTTAATGGAGTGAGTTAAAGTAAAGATCCGCCTTCTTTAGAAGGTGGATATTTACTTCGTCGTAGACTTGGTTACAGATCCGCATTGCTTGTGCCTCTGAGTCAGCCCAGCGAGCACCGTTTTCATCGGCGGGCTCTGCTACTGAAGTAAGACGGTAAAGCGAGACCGGTATACGATGGCTAAATAACTGTTCCGAAATGTAGATCACTGAGTTCTCAGATTTGGAGGGAACTCGGCTTCCATTGTGCGATCTGATCAATCGCCAAAAAGAAAAGTTCGACAAGGAAGCCGAGCCCCATGATGC
>NZ_BAABJZ010000055.1:0-6880 GCF_039543565.1 Ferrimonas pelagia
CATCGGTGCAAGCACATGTGGCAACTAATCAGGCGGGTGAAGTACTTCATGAACAACGCCTCACCATTCCCGGGTGGTGGTCATGGATTGCAGAAACTGGAGCACAATTAGGATCAGTTATTTAGACCAATGTTCTTAGCAAAGCTATTGAAGTCGTTTGCCTGATCGCCATGGAAAATGAGGGCCGATAACACGCAGAATCCGGCCAGCAGCAAAGCAACAAGCCGCGTCTTAAAACCGAGGATAATGGCGATCCCACCGAGCAGCTCCAACACCACCACTGGATACAATAAGATCCCCGGCACCCCCATCGATTCCATCCATCCCTGCGTCCCGGCAAAGCCGCCGATCTTACTTTAGCCCGCCACCACAAAGAGAAAGGCGAGGGCGATCCGAGCCAATAGATCAGCCGGCGCCGCCAAAACCTGAGTGCACTGCTGCGTCATAATGCATTCCTTCTGAACAATCCAACATGCCCTCTAGGTTACTCTCGCTGACTGAGAGTAAAATCACAAAATGGCGGCCAAAACATTCGATTATTTAGAAGTGAAACGGGAAGCTCAGGATCTACTGCCCCTGCATTGAGTCACCCTGCAAACCCACTGCCCGGGGCGGGCGTATTGCCATATCTAATATCAACCCGCGTGATAGTGACTGATCACGGACTGCCTATTCACTGCTCAAAAAAAAGCCCCGAACCAGTCGGGGTCTTGTATGTAGTTCTGGCCATAACGAGAGCCGTCAAGCCATTACCAGTGTGGTTCAATAAAACCGCCGCCGTAGCGCCGAGAAACCACAATGCGGACTGGCACTGCCGCTAGGCAACACCCGAACACGCGCACTCGATCGTTATACTTCAGCGTTCCGTCGGCTTTGATCTCGTCGTACCGGAACACTTGAGCGAGCGCTGCTTGCACAGCACCCTCCCTAAGTACTTCAGTCTTTGTACTTCAGCGTCCCGTCGGCTTTGATCTCGCCGTACCGGAACACTTGAGCGGGTGCTGCTTGCACAGCACCCTCCCTAAGTACTTCAGTCTTTGTACTTCAGCGTCCCGTCGGCTTTGATCTCGTCGTACCAAACGTTGTGGTGCTGCTTGGCCCAGTTCTCATCGCAGTAGCCGGACACCATACAGTCCATGCCACCTTCCGACAGCACGGTCGCCATAAAGATGTGCACCACGGAAAACGCAGTGACAATGATGGCCGCCGCCGCGTGCAGGATCAGCGCCAGCAAGCTCAGGTTACGCGAGGGCTCGACGTACTCAGGGAACAGCAAGATCACGCCGGACACGGAGATCACCGCCCCGAAGATCACAAAAGCCCAGAACCACAACTTCTCACCGGCATTGGCAAAGCCCGCATCCGGGTGCTTGCCTTTGAATGGGCCGAAGTTGATGTAGCCACCGACCACCATAAACCAGTCAATGTCGTACTTGGCTGGGATCTGATTTTTGGCCCACTTGATGCTCATGATCAACCAACCGAGCATAAACGGAATGGCCATGTAGTCGTGTACCGGCTTGGCAAACGCACCAAAGCTGGCCAGTGCCTGTTGACCCAACAACGGCTCGACAATCAAGCGACCCGTCAACAACACCAGGCCGGTCAGGATCAGCAACAAGCACGGGATCGCGCCCAGCCAGTGAATGGCCACATCGGCCTTGGACCAGCGAAACACCATCTTGCCGGA
This sequence comes from Ferrimonas pelagia, assembly GCF_039543565.1. Lineage (NCBI taxonomy): Bacteria > Pseudomonadati > Pseudomonadota > Gammaproteobacteria > Alteromonadales > Ferrimonadaceae > Ferrimonas > Ferrimonas pelagia. The sequence goes on from NZ_BAABJZ010000055.1 coordinate 1,691, forward strand.
GAAGCCATCGTGCAGTTTGGACGCGCCGTTGACCAAAATGAACAGGATAAACACCCCGATCATGCCAAACAGCGACAACGCAAACGCCGGCGCCAACCAATCACTGCGCAGCGGCAGAAACCGCTCATCCGGTGTATTGATCAGCTGACCATGATGGCCTATCGACGAGGTGGTACGGCCGACTTCGCCCTGTTGGATCGCCTGCCACAACACATCAGACGGATTCCCCGCCTGCTCAGCGACCGTGCCTGGATCCGCAGCCAACGCGAGCGCCGGCAGCATGATCACCAATGCCAGCAAGGGCTTAAGCCAATTCTTGAACATAATTACTCCTTCACAAACAACAAAGGGGCGACACATTGGCCGCCCCTGTCATCAGTGCTTAGCTCCAGGCACCGTCTTTATGACCACGAGTGATCACGCGCTCACGGTAGATATCGGATACGGTTCCGGCATCCCCCGCCAGCAGGGCCTTGGTGGCACAAAACTCGGCACACATCGGCAGCTTACCTTCGGCGATACGGTTGGCACCGTACTTCACCTGCTCCTCATTGGAGCCCGGCTCGGTGTTCGGGCCGCCGGCACAGAAGGTACATTTGTCCATCTTGCCTTTGCCGCCAAACGCCGACTGTTTCGGGAACTGTGGTGCGCCAAATGGGCAGGCGTACAAGCAGTAACCACAACCGATGCAGCGATCCTTGTCGTGCAGCACGATGCCATCTTCGGTTTTGCTGAATACATTAACCGGACACACCTTCATGCAAGGCGCATCGTCACAATGCATACAAGCCACCGAGATGGACGCTTCTTTGCCGACCATACCGTCATTAACGGTCACCACGCGGCGGCGCTGAATGCCCCACTGCAACGCAGAATCGTTTTCGTTCTTACAGGCAGTGACACAGCCGTTACACTCGATGCAGCGCTTGGTGTCACACATAAACTTCATGGTAGCCATGATTTATCCTCTCCTACCTTACGCTTTTTCGATTTCACACAGGGACACCTTGGTCTCCTGCATCTGGGTCACGGGGTCATAACCATAGGTCAGTGCGGTGTTGGCAGATTCACCCACAACGTACGGCCGGGTGCTGACACCACCAGACTCTGGGTACTGCAGCTCTTCACCTTCAAACAGACCGGCGAAGTGATACGGCATAAAGGATTCGCCGACGGTCACACGCTCGGTCACCAAGGCTTTCATGCCGAGGATGGCACCTTCTGGCGACTTCAGATTCACATCGTCGCCATCGCGAATGCCACGATCTGCCGCGTCAGCTGGGTTGATCTCAACGAACATCTCCTGCTGTAGCTCAGCCAACCAAGGGTTAGAGCGCGTCTCTTCACCGCCCCCTTCATACTCAACCAGACGACCGGAGGTCACCACCAGTGGGAACTTCTTATCCAGGTTGTCGCTGATCACCTTGTCCTGAATGGACTTAAACAGGGTCGGCAGACGATGCACCTGCATGTCATCGTGGGTCGGGTACTTGGCGATCAGATCGCGACGCGGAGTGTACAGCGGCTCACGGTGCAGCGGGATCTCATCCGGGAAGGTCCAGACCTTACAACGGGCCTTAGCATTACCGAATGGGATACAGCCGTGGGCCATGGCCACACGCTGAATGCCGCCGGAGATATCAGTCTTCCAGTTCTTGCCGTCGGCGTGCTTCTTCTCTTGGGCAGTCAACTCATCCCACCAGCCCAATTGCTTGAGCATGTCGGCGGTGAATTCTGGGTGACCGTCACCCAATTCGTTGCCTTTCGAGCCAGGATCTTCGGCCAGGATGTTGACGCCATTGTGTTCCACACCGAAGCGAGCACGGAAGTTACCGCCCCCCTCCATCACGTGCTTAGAGGTGTCATACAGGATGTGACTACCTGGGTGCTTCAGCTCAGGCGTGCCCCAACAAGGCCATGGCAGACCGTAGGTCTCGCCTTTACCTGGGCCACCTGGCGCCTGCAGGTTTTCCCAAGAGAAGGTGTGCCAGTTTTCCTGGTGCATCTTCAGACGCTCTGGCGACTGACCGGTATAACCGATGGTCCACATACCGCGGTTGAATTCGCGGGTGATGTCCTCGACCAGCGGCTCATCGCCGTTCACCTTGATGTTTTTGAACAGCTGATCCGCGATGCCGACCTTCTTAGCGATCTTGTACATGATGGTGTGATCCGGCAGCGATTCGAAGATCGGATCGGTCACCTGAGTACGCCACTGCAGCGAACGGTTCGACGCAGAGATAGAGCCATAGGTTTCGAACTGGGTTGCCGCTGGCAGCAAGTAGACGCCGTCTTTGCGCTGTGGCATGACACCCGCCATGGTTGGGTACGGATCCACCACCACCACAGTATCCATCTTGTTCAGTGCCTCACGCACTTCGCGGCCACGGGTTTCGGTGTTGACCGACTGACCCCAGAAGAACGCCAGACGAATGTTGTCTTTCTGACCGATCTTCGCCTTGTCTTCCAGCACGCCATCATGCCAACGGGAGCAAGGAATGCCCGGCGTGGTCATTGGGGTTTTGCCCAAGTGCTGACCTTGGTCGAAACGGGCCTTAACCCAATCGAACTCCAGATCCCACACATTGGCCCAGTGACGCCAAGAGCCTTCGGACAGGCCGTAGTAGCCCGGCAGGGAGTCGAACAACAAACCGAAGTCGGTCGCGCCCTGTACGTTATCGTGGCCACGGAAGATGTTGGCACCGCCACCGGAGACGCCCATGTTACCCAGCGCCAGCTGCAGGATGGAGTAGGCACGGGTGTTGGCGTTACCGACGGTGTGCTGAGTGCCGCCCATACACCAAACGATGGTGCCAGGACGGTGCTCGGCCAAGGTCTTCGCAACACGGTGCATCTGCTCGCCGGAAACGGAAGTCACGTCTTCCACTTCTGCTGGATGATACTTCTTCACCTCTTCGCGGATCGCTTCCATGCCATAGACACGACGCTTGATGAAGTCTTTGTCTTCCCAACCATTCTCGAAGATGTGCCACAGCAAGCCATAGATGAATGGAATGTCGGTCCCCGGGCGGATATGCACGTACTCGTCAGCGTGCGCTGCAGTACGGGTGAAGCGGGGATCAACCACGATCATCTTGGCGCCGCGCTCTTTACCGGTGAGCACGTGAGACATGGCAACCGGGTGGGCCTCGGCGGCGTTGGAGCCGATAAACAACATGGACTTACAGTTATGCATGTCGTTGTAGGAGTTGGTCTGAGCACCGTAACCCCAGGTGTTGGCAACGCCAGCAACCGTGGTGGAGTGACAGATCCGCGCGGAGTGATCCACGTTGTTGGTGCCCCAGATAGCCGCCATCTTACGGTACAGGTAGCACTGCTCGTTGGAGAACTTGGCAGAGCCCATGAAGTAGATCGAATCCGGACCGCTCTCTTCGCGGATCTTCAGCATCTGATCGCCGATCTCGTTGATCGCCTGATCCCAGCTCAGCTTCTTCCACTTGCCACCTTCCAGCTTCATCGGGTACTTCACCCGCTTATCGCTGTGAGTGTGGTAGCGCAAGGAGGCGCCCTTGGCGCAGTGGCCACCACGGCTGATCGGGTGGTCGAACGCCGGCTCCTGACCGGTCCAGACGCCGTTTTCGACTTCCGCGTAGACGCCGCAACCGACGGAGCAGTGTGAGCAGATGGTCTTAACGGTCTCGGTCTTGCCACCGGCCGCCGTCGCGACTGCCGCTTCGGCCTTGCGCACCATACCGGCACCCAGCATGGAAGCGGCGGCGATCCCACCGGTGGTCACACCGGCATTCTTCAAAAACTGACGACGGTTTAAGCCTAACGCTTTGCCGTTATCCGCTTTATTTTGGCTTTTAGTTAATTTCATCATCCCTCTCCAGCTTACTGACCACGCGCCACGGCGTAATAGTTACGGACATGCTCGGTTTCGCGATAGCCGACACCTTTGCTGGGCGCAGTCGGCGCATCAGCAGCCAGTGCGGCAGGAGAGACAACGGCAGCCGCCGCTGCAGCAGCACTGCCGGTGGCAACCGTCTTGAGGAATTGGCGTCGTGCCATTTCAGGTTTCTTATTCATAACCATCCTTATTGGGTTACTTCGGATCGAGTCGTGAGAACCATGCACTGCGCATGAACCCGCCTCACAACTTCGATCAAAATGCGCTCTTGCTCACACGCAAGCGCTAGATTGACCCAGCACAGCAAGACGCCTTTTGATCCAGATCAACAACTCAAGTGCTGTCGAATCGGGCTCAAGCTGGCTTTTATGTTGCATTTGTATCAATTTGGGACAATATGGGTCACAAGCTCGTGAGAACGATTATCAACACGGTAAAGGACGGTTGTCGGCGGGGATCGCAGTTCCATTGATTTCAAAGAACCTTTCTTATGCAGAACTGCCTTTTTGTGATCTGGCTCAACTTACAAAAAATACAAAATAGACTTGTCACGAGCAGGAGTCGATGACAGGGCAAAGGGCAACAAAAGCCACGCATAGACGGGGCTTAAAACGGCCGGCAAAGATAAAGCGGTGCTATTGATACTGCCAGGGGATCTCAAGTCGCTGTGTATTGCGTGACTGCCAGCGCTGGATCCCGAGGTACCCCTTGTCACCCGGCGCAAATCGGCCTGTCGAGGGTCACGCCTCCTGCACCCAGTCATACCGCCCACTGACAGGTAATTCCTGGCTTCCCCTATGCCAAGGCAATTCCAGCCTTTGGAATTGGGACAAGGGCGCAGCAACAATGACCCGATGGCTCACCGACTGATCGTGATGCTGATAGCGCTCATCCGCCTCAAAGATGGAGGGATGAAAGTCCGTTAAGACGAAGTCGGTTGAATCAGCATCAAACTGGGTCACCTCAACCGCGTTATCTGCCAGGTAGGGCAGCTCCAACACGAGCGCCTCAGTTCGACGTGCCACCCAGCCCTCTATCCGGTATTCGGGATCAGCCACGGGTTTGCCAAAGGCGATCACACGGGTTCCGTCCCGGACAGGCAGCATGGGCAGGCGTATCGCCTCCCCCGTTGCCGCCAGCCAAGACCAGGCATAATCGATGTGGCCGACATGATCGACGATCATGTGGTGGTTCTAAATAACTGATCCTAATTGTGCTCCAGTTTCTGCAATCCATGACCACCACCCGGGAATGGTGAGGCGTTGTTCATGAAGTACTTCACCCGCCTGATTAGTTGCCACATGTGCTTGCACCGATGA
>NZ_BAABJZ010000056.1:0-6988 GCF_039543565.1 Ferrimonas pelagia
GCGCGTTCTCATCCTCGAATCGCTGACTTTCTTGGCAAGTTGCTTGAAATCGCTGGAAGTATGCATCGTCGATGCTCGGGTCACTAATCAAAGCACTATTAGATCAAACTTTTAGTGCAATTGGTATGAATCCTGCGCTGAAGCTTCAATCGTGCAATTGCTTGGTCAAGGGCTCTTTACGTGCGCCTGGTTGATTTGGCAGGAGCACGTTCCTGACAACTATTATGCGGTCATCGCCGCGTGTATGGAGGGCGGTAGCGCGCTAAAGCATAATTTCATCGCATTTCTTCCTGCAAAGCCATGTTAGCCCCTTCCGTAAGGTGTGAAATAATTTCGTTACTTCAACAAGAGAAATTCACAGCGTTGATTATGGGTAGTGGTGTTTGTGGATGACTTATCGAATGGGCGGAATTTTGTTGACGATTCTTTCTGTTGAGTGGTGGGTTGTGTGATGGTTGAGCGGAGTTGAGTGGGAAGGGCTGAATTTAACGATGAATGCGACGAAGCCATAATAAAGCGGACCTAGCCAAGGTTAATCTTTTGTTGTCCACCATTGGGATTAACAAGGTGATTAGAGATCGCCGTGATAAAGTGAGGGCTGTCATGAAAGGAAGAAGAAGGTTATTAGCTGCTGCTTTAGCTTTGGCTACGTTTAGTGTTTTATCGGCTGGAAAACTGTCATTGCCTTATCCTCCGCAGGGTGAATTAGGCTACGTTAGTATTGACCCATATAAGGTTTCACCATTAACTGCCATTATTGATTTGGGCGGTAAGAATATTGCGGATGTGAAGGTTAAGGTACATGGGAAAGGAAAAGGAGGGGTTGACATTGAGTACGACGTTGGCCCAACAAAGATCCTTACCTATAATGGGGTACCGATCGTCGGCCTATACCCAAGCCACAAAAACAAGGTGTCCGTTTCTTATACTGTCGAGGGTACAATAAAGAATGAAGAATATACTATTCTAACCGCAGGACTGCCTTACAACCCTGTCGATGGTGATGTTCGTTTTGTGCCTGAGTTTGAGCCAGTAACCGTTGCGGATAACTTTAAGGATAGATTGTACTTCTTTAACTTGATGAGTCGTAAACCGGAGATCAGCCAGTTTCGCTGGGGGAGCGACGGTGGTGCTGCAGAATGGGATACCAAGCCATTAAACGTCATCGCAGATACGAATGGTGATATTCGCTGGATGTTGGATCCAAACTCCCAGCATGATGAAGAGTCTGTTTATACATCTGGCGTTATGATCGGTACCAATCAAGCTCCGGATGGTATGTTGATTACCGGCCAAGGGCAGCGACTATTTAAGTTTGATTTGCTTGGCCGCCATACTATGGTTCGACGTCTTCCTCGCGGTTTTCAAGACTATTCACACGATTTGGAGCAACTCAAAAACGGCAATTTCATTGTTCGGGTCGCGAAACGCGACTATGTGAGAGACGATGGCGTTGTCGTTAACACTGTACGTGATCACGTCATAGAAATAGATCGAGATGGCAACGTGTTAGACGTATGGGATTTTAATAAGATCCTTGACCCTTACCGTGATAATTTACTGTTGGCTTTGGATGTGGGCGCTGTTTGTCTTAATGTCGACACCGAAAGTGAAGGTGAAACGCTTGAGGATTTAGATAAAAATGCACCGTTTGGAGACATTCCTGGGGTCGGTCCGGGTCGAAATTGGGCGCATATAAACTCTGTACAATACTCTTATCATGATGACTCTATTATTGTCTCTGCGCGTCATCAAGGCACAATTAAGGTGGGTAGAGATAAACAGGTGAAATGGATCTTGGCACCGAGTGAAGGTTGGACAGGCGATCTGGCCTCAAAGGTACTCACGCCGGTTGACGCTAAGGGTAATAACCTGAAATGTGACAATGGAAAGTGCGAGGGAGAATTTGACTGGCCTTGGACTCAACACACTAGCTATATAGGCAAAACCAATAATTCGGTTATCAGCTTCGATAATGGCGATGGCCGAGGGTTCGAGCAGCCTGCATTCCCAACAGATAAGTTTTCTCGTGCTGTCCAGTATGAAGTAAATGAAGCTGATATGACCGTGCAACAAGTATGGCAGTATGGTGAGGAGCGAGGGTACGAGTGGTATTCTCCAATAACATCTTTGACGCAGTATTTTGATGATAAGGATTCGATGGTTATATTCTCTGCTTCTCGAGGCCTATTTGATCGAGAGAACCCACCAGAATTAAGCCTTGTCGAGATGGAATACGAAGGTTCGGAGGTTTTTGTGGAGATGAACGTTAAGATGCCCAAGTTACATGCCCCCGGCTATCGAGCATGGCCAATAAGTATTGATGCCATGTTTGGTAATTAATATTTAATATGAACTTGTGAAGGCACATTATGAAAACTTTAACTCTTACAACCCTGGCTTGCGCAATTGCCATGTCATGCAGCCTAGTTCATGCTGAAACATCGACTTCCGGCGAATTGACAAAAAATTTCTACGGCGATCTGCGTGCTCAAACTCAGTGGATGCAAGGACGTGATTTTGAGACGAGCGTTTATCAAGCCACTGCTGGTATCAAAGGCATGTATAAAACGCCTTTGGCCAATGTAATCTACCATGGAGAAGTGCAGTATTCAGAAAGCGATTTGGCCAGCAATCAAGTTGACGTACGCGAAGCCTACTTTGTCTTTAAAACGCATGGATACGGTGCTTTTGTGGCTGGAACGGGGGCCACAGGCTCATACTTGCAGATGTATACTCCGTTCGATATTCATCAAAGTAACTCCATGCACCCTGATACGGCGGCGCAACTGTTCCGGCAATCAAAATATGGCACTCGAGTCATTGCTTATGCGACACCAGCCTGGCAAACACCTATAGGTGCATTTGATATGAAGTTCGGCTTGGTTACGCCAGATGCTAATACCGGCAAGGACGACGATATCAAGACGGCTCGCCTGAATTATAAAGCCGGGCCAGTTTCCTTGTCTGTGCACCGGGCGCAGACCTCAAAGCAGTTACTTAACAAGGAGGAGGATTATATCCGTTGGAACCTGTTTGCTAAGTACGAATGGGAGAACAGTTATATTGCCGCGCTGAAGGAATTCCACGATGAGTGCCCGACCAAAACTGAAGAGGTGTATGGTGCTGTCTATTCGATTTCTCATGGCGCTTTCGACACCGGGATCACCTATCAGTACAAAACGTGGGACAGCACATTACAGCGTGATGACATTCATCTTACTATCGCAAGTGTAAAGTATAATTACGACGAGCACATTGCCTTGTTTGTTGAGGGGGCGCATTATAGTGAAGCTCTTAATGAATATAGTGACAGCAATGTAAGCTTAGGATTTATATTCAGCTTCTGATAATTTTCTAACCATCAGGGAAACCGCATCAGTGAGCGTACTCTGACCATATCGGAAAGAGAGGTCACATTGCGGTTTTTCTGTTCTTATGTCAGCAAGAGTATTGCATCTAGTTGTTGATTTAGCCATTCTTTTGGGCAGCTATCTCACGTATTTTTTTTGTGGGGGGGGTAACCATCTTACTAATCTTCATACTGAGTTCTGTTACTTTGTTCATCACTTTACGCCAGTCAAGATTGCGCCGACAAGTATTATGCTTAGTTCAGGGCTATTAATTAAATTGTATCGGCCAACTCTGTTCTCGATTCAGAGCGAAAAGATGGAGCAGCGTATCTTAAGAATCGCCTATTGTTAATGCAGTAATACCCAACAACACGGGCGCCAGGTAACAGGTAATTAATAATGGTAACAAGTCAGGCTATTTGGTGTTGCGCATTCCACTATTTCATACAGTGGAATTTATTGCTGATATCGCAAAGTTAAAAGTATTAGGCAGTTGCCATTGAGTTGGTTATCGCTTATGTTGTGTCGTGTTGGCTGGGCTGTGACAAGGGGTGATGTAATGTTAGAAAGGAAGCGGACCTGCAAAGAAAAATTAATTTTAATGTCTGCGCGTAGGCAAATAATTAATAAGGGACTTTTGTCGTTCAGCATTGCGGATGTTTCCCGTGATTGTGGTATATCTAGTAGTACGATTTGCCAGCATTATTTATCAAAGGAGTCACTCGTTGCCGCTCTTTATTTGTTGTATCTGAACAACACAAAGAAAAGAATGCTAGCAACCTTGGAGTTTGATTTAAACGAACGAGAGGCGTTGCTTGCGTATGGACTCTCTATCAGTTATCCGAGTCAACTAAAACTCGATGTTACCGGGACTAACTTTATGATGTCGAACTCGGCGATCTGGGTAGCGGTCGATCCACGAGTTTCAGCCAAGGTAAGGCATGAGTTTAATGAATTAGTCAATGTCGGTGAACGATTCATTCATCCCGCAATCAAGCTGGGGTTAATTACACTGCCTGAGGAAGAGTTTCGCCATGTCATGCGTTCTTATGCGCGGGGTTGCAGTTTGATGAGCCAGAATGTGTTGCGGCAAGAGGTAGAGCTCTCTTATCACAACTTTATAGTGGTTGGTTTTCTGAATCTAATTAATAGCTTTACAGAATGTAATAAAGGGAATGCGATCGATGTTAGTCGAGTCATGGTTGCTGTAAAAACTGCATTTGATAGGTACCCTTTGTCAACGGTATAGCAATGTCATATCTATTTTATGGCCATCCATGATGGCGTAAAGGGCGCTGCTTTACCTAACTGTTGGTGCTCATGTTGAAAGTCCCCCCAAATTCCATTCGATCAAGCCGTTAACACTTTCGGCTTCCGAAAACTTCTCTGATGGTAACAGATTGTTTTTTTGCGATAGGAAAATCGACCAACAGTTCCTTAAAGCGGCGGCATTGAGGTTGGCTGATTCAGTTACTGATCGAACCCGTGTTCGTCGCGCATGGAGTGTTGGCGGATAGCGGTGGCGGAGTCGATGGGTGGGATGGGCTCAATATGATAGCTCCTTGATATAGGTATCCTACGGATACAGGATCACTTACCAAACGTTAAAGCTGACGCTTATGCCAATCACCGTCCTGGTGATTGGCATAAGGCCAGCTCGCATTGAGTGGCCTTGTGCCGGCACCCATCAGCGGCTGTGGGATTGGTCGGTATAAGCCTGTTGCACGTAACCTCGGTCAGCTCCCTCCATGTATTGTCCACTGTTGCACTTGTGCCTTTGTGGGACTTTGTTTCGCGGCTGACTTCCTTTCGCCATCGTTCAGTCATATAAGAAAAACACAATGCCCTGCGATAACATTCTGATCACATAGGGCAAACCATGAATTTTAAAAAGAATATTCTGTCTCTCGCTGTGCTGTTCAGCTTGGCTTTGACCGGTTGCGACGGCGACGATGGCGCGATGGTATTAATGGTCAAAATGGCTTGGACGGTGCAGTTGGCCCAGATGGTGCCGATGGCCAAGACGGTGCAGATGCCGTGAACGGCATCGCCTTGAGTCCGGTGGGCCGTATCGTTCTTAATACCGACGGCGCGGCGGAGATCCTGCAGTATCATGCTGCGACCCAGACTATCTACGCCATTAATAGCTCGGACGATACGGTCGAGATGATCGACGCTTCAGGTCTGACTTCTGAAGCCCTGAGTGCGCCGATCAGCGATACGAACCTGACGGCAACGGCCATGGTGCTGCCCACCGAGGCTAATGACGTTGCTCTCGGTGGGGCCAATAGCATTGCGATTAGTGGCGATCTGATGGCCGTTGCAGTGGAAGCCGATGCTCATGCCGATAATGGCTTTATCCTGTTTTACAATGGCTTGGATGAGGGAGTGCCGCTCTTCCTCCGTGCTGTGGCGGTGGGCAACCTGCCGGATATGGTGACGTTCACGCCGGATGGCAGCAAGGTGCTGGTGGCCAACGAAGGCGAGCCCAGCGGTGATTACAGTGTGGATCCAGAAGGGAGCATCGCGGTTATCACGGTGAACGATGGTGTGCCCGCCGACACGGCCACTCTTATCGACTTCACCGCCTACAACGGCATGCAGGCCGAGCTGGAAGCTCAGGGCATGCACTTCCCCAATCCCAGCGGACGCCCCCTTAACGGTGCGTTGATCGCCACAAGCGTCGCGCAGGATCTCGAGCCGGAGTACATCACCACCAGCAACACCATGGCGTACGTGACGCTGCAGGAAAACAATGGCTTGGCCATGGTCGATTTGAGCGACAACAGCGTCTCGGTGATCGGATTGGGCGTGAAAGATTGGTCCGGTTTGATGTTTGATGGCAATGAAGATGGTGCGGTCAGTTTTGGCCAGTACGATGGCCTGTATGGCGTCTTTATGCCGGACACCATCACCTCATACGCCTGGAGCGGCGCGCCCTTTTTGCTGACGGCCAATGAAGGGGACGCCCGCGAGTATTTCTTCGATGTGGCCGATGAAGCGGCTTGCGACGCCGCCGGCGGCCAGGATTACGATGAAGACGACGGCTGCTTGTCGTACACCGATGAAGCGAAGCTGAAGAACCTGCCGGCTGCTCCGGGCTCGGCGCTCGAAGCGCTGCAGTTGAGTGGTGAGATAGGCGGGCTGCGCGTTACCCGTGCCCTAGGCGCCAACGCCGATGGCGAATATGACAATGCCTACGCTTACGGCGCGCGCTCTTTCACTATCTGGGATCAAAACGGTCAGCTGGTGTTTGATTCGGGGGATGAGATCGGCAGGATCACCGCTTCCATTCATGGCCGCGCTTTCAACAATGGCGACGATGAGAACGAAGGCGACTCTCGCTCTGAGAATAAGGGGGCCGAGCCGGAAGCCTTGACCGTGGGCGTGGTGGGCGACAAGACGTTCGCCTTTATCGGCCTAGAGCGGATGGGCGGGATCCTGGTGTACGACATTACCAATCCCTACAAGGCGGCATTTGAGACCTATGTGATCAACCGGGATCTGACGTAACTGTTCACCCGAGTGGACTTGACCTTAGATCATGAGGCCTTCTGGTATCGGATACGGACGTTGCTCGATACAGGCTCGAGTGATCTGTTGAAGCCACTCCAGTGGATTGAGTTTCAGCCGCT
>NZ_BAABJZ010000057.1:0-11711 GCF_039543565.1 Ferrimonas pelagia
AGATACAAAGCCACCCAAGAGTTCACACTCCCTCGGGAGATCCCAAGCATTTCGGCGACTTGTGTCCGATTGTAGCCACGCAAGAAGTGGTGTAACGCCAGATAGCGCGTTCTCATCCTCGAATCGCGGGCTTTCTTGGCAAGCTGCTTGAAATCGCTGGAAGTATGCATCGTCGGTGCTCGGGTCACTAATCAAAGCACCATTAGATCAAACTTTTAGTGCTATTGGTATAACCCGCGTTCAACGCAACCAGACCAAGCCAATGCGCTCCGCCAACAACGAGAACGAACTCGCAGCAGATCAAACCATTACATCAACGATGTCACGCTCCTTAGTTCATTCTTGCCAAATTAGCTCACAAATACAGCAAAGCCCACCACCCCGCAGCGTTGCAAATTACCTGCGAGACTGTCATGTTTTAGCAACAACACTCTACCCACAAGCACGGAAGCAGGGCCTTTGACTGAAAGTATTTATGTCCCGGAGAGGTCACATGTTCCGTCCGTTTGCCCTATTGCTTGTACTCGCCTGGCCCGCCGTGGCGGTCGAGCTGTTACTGTCTCACGCCCCACAGCGTGCCCCTGCCCTGCCCTTAGCAGGACAACAGGTGGATGAATCGATCTACGTCTTTGTCGATCCCCCCCATGAGATCGCCTATATCGACTTTTCCATCGATGGCCGCCCACTGCAATTTGAAGAATTTCCTCCCTGGGATCTGACCGGCACCGATCCTCAGGGCAATGCCTACCCGTTTGATACGCAAGATCTCAGCGAAGGCCGCCACACCATCAGCGCCAACGTCACCCTACTGGACGGCAGCCAGGTCCAACTCAACGCCGACTTCAACGTGGCGAATCAGCCTGCCGCGCTCTATCTGTCCGAGCCGGTGTTGTTTCTGACCGCGTTAAATGAGCAGGGGATCAGCGAGGAGGTCTTGCTGACGGAATCCAGCGGCGCCAACTTGCCCTACACCCTGGATTACTATGCCGACTGGTTAACCATCTCCGCCAACAGCGAGGCGACCCCGGACGTGTTAACCGTTGAAGCCGATCCCACCGGCCTGATCCCAGGGCTATACGATGCCGAGGTGTACATCGATGTGCCTGGCTATGCACCGCAGATCTTGCAGATCACGTTTGCCGTCGGCGATATCTGAATGCAACGAGGCGGTCGCAGTGCAAGCCACGCCCACGGTCGCCTCGTGATACAACAATGGAACGTAAAAACAATGTCATAACTCGGCTCAACGTGAGGTGCGGTACAGATCCGCCATGCGGACATAGGCTACAATCAAACCAGGTTCAACGGCTACCACTGCATTGTTTTGAGGTTACGTGTCAGAAATTCATGTCAAACAGGAGGAGGCACTCTCACTCAAGTTCATTCACCAAATGAAGGAGGGGGATCACCGACGACTCGATCTCTACTTCTTATTACCCAAAGAGATGGGAGTGAATCCGCAGAGCTTAGATCCACAAGATTATGCCCACAGCGCCATCAGTGGCCGCCGCTCCTACTACTCGACCGGATTACACCTGCCCTTGGTGCAAGGTCGCTTCGTTAGCTTGAACAAACGCACGTTAGAAGAGTTCCGGCTTTACCTCAACCTGTTCGCCTACCAATTTGCCATCGCCATCGAAACCGACAGCAAAGAGTTGGCGCAGCAGGAAGATCCCGAGCGGTTCTACGCTGCGCTAGCCGAACTGAGTGACATTGTGGCCCAACTGCTCAAGAAGTTTCGCCGTAACGAGCCCAGCGAAGAAAAGTGGAAACACTATTTCGAAAATTCAGACAACTACCTGTCGTGGTTTTGTGAGCAGCGGCTACTGAAGTTGATGTCTCATGCGCCCCGCAGCAGCGAATACAGTGAGGTGATCGAGCAGGTCATCACCCTCTGTCGCCATGAGCGACAATACCGTGACAGCAAAAAGTACAACTCGGCGCAAACCCAAAGCGATCCCAATCGGATCTCCAATAAAATGCTCCTGCTGCGTCGCTTGATCCAACAAGGGGTCGTCCTCAAGGAGGAAACCAAGACCCTCGGGGTGGGCTTGAAGAAACTGACCACCGGCGTGACCACCGGCATCATCATGTTGGTGGTGTCGTCGCTGATCATCAAAGCGCAAGGGGTACTGAGCGGATTAACCCTGGCATTGGTGCTGACTTTGGCCGTTATTTACGCCTTTCGTGAGATCTTCAAAGACGACTTTCGCAACGCATTATGGCGGATCATTCAAAAGGGCCGGCCACGCTGGAGTCGAGTCCTAAGAGATACCACCAGTCAGGCGGTGATCGGTCGTCAGTTGATCTGGATAGACTTTATCAAGAAGAAAGATCTGCCCAATGGCATTGATGAGATCTTAAAGCGGCGTCACAGCCAAAACAAAATTGACTCGGACATTCTGCATTATGGGATCAGCTCGCGCATTGCGCAGAAAGCGTTCTTAGCGGGCTACTCCACCCTGCAAGAACAGGTCAATATCAGCCTAATGCCCTTTGCCCGCTACCTCGAGCGGGGTAAAGCCAAGATCTATAAAGAAGCCGAGGGCAAGATCAGCAGCGAGTCGGTTGAGCGCCGCTACCAGATCAATCTCATCTTGCGGCTGAGCGAAGGCAGCCAGAGCCCCCGCTATGCGCGCTACAAGATCACCATGAACCGCTCCAACATCATTGATATCAGCGAAAGCACATTGCCCGATGGTGTCGACAAGATCGAGCCACCACCAGCGCCAGCCGAAAGCCACGATGACCTGTCACTGTCGCAGGACGGCAGCAAACAGCCGCAGTCATAACGAACCCGCGCGAACCCAGACGGTGCCCGCGCTGGCACCCGTGTACCGTCTCGGCTAACCCAAGGTTTTCTTAAAGCGCAGCGACGCCAGCAGCAGCCCCAATACGGTAAATCCAGCCAACCAGCAGAGATCGGCGCTAAGATCCGCCAAACCGGCATCCCGCAATAAAATGCCGCGGACTCCGCGCATATAATGCGTGGCGGGCAGCAATTCAGCGATCCACTGAGCCAGATCCGGCATGCCCTCATAGGGGAACATAAAGCCGGAAAGCAGGATCGAGGGCAGCAAAACAAACACCGTCATCTGCATCGCCTGCAACTGATTGGTCGCCACGGTGGAGATCAACAAGCCCAGCGTCAAACTGGCCGAGATAAACAGCAGGGTGAACAGCAGCAGATCCCCGCCCTCGCCGCCAAGCGGCACCTGGAAGATCCACTTGCCCAGGCCAAGAATAATGGCCACCTGCAAGAAACCGAGGAACACATAGGGCACGATCTTGCCCAGCATCAGCTCTATCGGGCGGATCGGGGTGGTGATCATCAACTCCATATTGCCCCGCTCATGCTCGCGGACGATCGCCAATGACGTAAACAGCACCATAGTCATGGTCAGGATCACCGCCACCAAGCCCGGCACGATGTTCACCGCCGTGCGCTGCTCTGGATTAAACAGCAGCGCCACCTCAAACGTCGGCTCTGAGCGATTGGCCGGCTGCTTGATCAGATCATGAAGCGGCATCGCGCGCAGCCCCTTGATCGCCCCGGCCACCACATTATCGGAGCCGTCGACCAACCACTGGGCGACCGGCCGGCTCAACACCTGCTCGGTCGATCCCGGCGTTGCCAGCCCCAGCGCAGGATGCCGGGCGAGGCGCTGCGCGACATCGTGGGGGATCACCAATACCGCGCGGACATCACCGCGGATCAACGCCTGCTCGCCCTCCTGAACGGTGGCGTACTCCTGGGTGAGATCCACCACCTGGGTAGCCGCGACGGTTTGCTGCAGCGCGCGGCTCAGGCCAGACTGGCTCTGATCCACCACCGCCACCGGGATGTGGCGAATGTTGGTATTGATGGCGAAGCCAAACAGCAGCAGTTGGATCAGCGGGATCATCACCACCATGCCAAACGTCATTCTATCCCGGCGCAATTGAGCCAACTCTTTGCCGATCACTGCCCAGATCCGCCTAACGCTGTTCATTGCCGTCCCTCGCCGGTGCAGATCACAAACACATCCTCCAGACTGGGCCGCACCAGCGTCGCCTGCGCGATCGGCGACAGCCCCCGCTGCTGCCGTAGCCAGATCAGCGGCTCAGTGATCGTGCTGTCGATCAACACCCGCAATCGAGCGCCCAATTGCGCTGCCGAACGCACCGGGACCAGTCGAAGCAACTGCTGCTTCAACCGGCGCAGATCCTGACCCTCCAGCTCGATCACCTGCACGCCCATTTGCGCCATCAACTGCTCTGGGGCGCCATCCGCGCGTTTGCTGCCGGATTCCAAGATCGCCAGTTTATGGCACCGCTCCGCCTCATCCATATAGTGGGTAGACACCAGAATGCTGGTGCCCTCATCGCACAGATCAAACAGCTGCTCCCAAAACTCCCGTCGATTTTCCGGATCCACCGCCGAGGTTGGCTCATCTAAAAACAACAGCTTGGGTTTGTGGATGATCGCCGCAGCCAATGCCAAGCGTTGCCGTTGACCGCCGCTGAGACTGCCCGCCAACTGCGCCTGACGTTGATCCAGCCCAAACAGGCGTAAAAGCTGATCGATCCGTTGTCGTCGCTCGCGTCGCGATAAACCATAGATCTGCGCCATAAACGTCAGGTTTTCTCGCACCGTCAGATCACGATACAGCGAGAAATTTTGCGTCATATAGCCAATGGTTCGCTTCAGCTTCTCCGCGTCCCGCGGCAAAGCGTAACCCAACACCGACAGCGTACCGGCACTGGGCCGCAGCAAACCGGTCAACATCCGAATGGCCGTGGTCTTGCCACAGCCATTCGGGCCGAGAAAACCATAGATGGTGCCGGGGGCGATCTGCAGATCCAGCTCGCGGATCGCCCAAAAGTCACCAAACTGTCGCCCAAGCCCTTGCGCTTCGATCGCCCACTGGCTCACGGCTGCACCTCCGGTAACTGCACCTGTGCGGGTACGCCACTGGGTAAGCTGGCGGCGTCCTCGCCCAACGCCACCTCAGCCAGATACATCAGCCGACTGCGCTCGCTTTGATTGAGCGCATAATAGGGCGTAAACGCCGGCTCATTGGCGATCCAGCGCAGCCGGCCCTGCAGGGGTTGCGCAACGCCATCCACCGCCACCATCAGCGTGTCGCCCACCTGGACTGACACTCGGTAGCGCTGGGGAACATAAACCCGGGCGTAGGGCTGCTCGCCGACCAACAACACCGCCAACGGGCTGCCGCTGCGCACCCGCTCGCCCAGATTCCAGGGCAAACTGTCCAGCCAGCCATCCCGCGGCGCCGTCAAGGTGAGATCCGCCAGCCGCTTGCGCTCACTGGCCAAGGACGCCTCAGCCGCCGCCAATTCAGCGCCGGCCATGCGCAGATCCTCCTGTCGCGTGCCGTTGGTCAAGGTCAACAGCGCCTCGCGCGCCGCGGTCAAGGTAGCACTGGCCGCATCACGGCTCGCTAAGGCATGATCCACATCCGCTTGGCTGATCAACTGCTGCCGTTGCAACTGGCGTGCCCGCGCATAACTGGACTCCGCCTCCTGCAGCGTCGCCTGAGTGCCCGTTACCTGCGCCTGCGCCGCTGCGACCTCCTCCGGCCGTGCGCCATTACGCAACTTGTCCAACTGCGCCTCAGCCCGCTCCACTTCCGCCAAAGCGCGGGCCACCTGTGCTTGTTGTTGGCGATCATCCAGCTGGACCAGCACCGTGCCTTGCCCCACCCAAGTGCCGGCCATCACAGGCAATGCGACGATCACCTCATCCACCGTCGCCGGCAAGGTCACCCGCTCCCGCTCCAAGGTGCCCAACGCCACGTGCTGCTCCGCCGGCGCACAGCCGCTCAGCCAGCCCGCTAGCCCGACCAAAATCGCAAATCCCACTGCCCTCATGCGGCCATCCGCTCCCGTCCTATCCGCGTCCTTTGAGTATATGCCCTTATGGCTGTTCATCTAGCGCAAAAATAAATCACACCGTTGAAAATGAACGAAAAAATGAGACAGGGGCGATTGACAAAAGGCCGATAAATCCAGAAGGTGTAGGGCCGCTCGCCGCCGAAGCCGAGCGGCACCAGACAAGGCCCGACACAAGTGATACTGGGCCGGACGCCCAGAGGCCAGATCCGCAGCACTGGATGGCGTCGGCCATCCCGCGACACAAGGAGAGTGAACATGCGGCTAGCGCCCCCACTGCAACCGGGAGATCAGATCGGCTATTTTTCGCCCTCTTCACCCGCCACAGCATTCGCCCCCAAGCGAACGGCCCGTGCCCAAGCGTTTCTGCGCAGCAAGGGCTTCGAACTCGTGCCCGGCGCGCTAACCGGCAAGGCGGATCATTACCGCTCCGGCACGGCACGCGAACGCGCCGAGGAGCTCAACGCACTGATCCGCGATCCGCAGATCCGCTGCATCATGGCCACCATAGGTGGCAGTAACAGCAACGCCCTGCTGCCCTACCTGGATTACGCCGCGCTTAAGGCCGACCCCAAGATCATCATTGGCTATTCGGACGTCACTGCCTTGCTGCTGGGGATCAGCGCGCAAACGAATTTGGTGACCTACTACGGCCCGGCACTGGTGGCCTCATTCGGCGAGTTCCCCCCACTGGTGGATCAAACCTTCGCCAGCTTTGCCTCTCTGCTATGCCAGCCTGCGCAGGCTCCCTACTACTACCCGTTACCGCTGCATTGGACCGAGCAGCGCATCGAATGGGAACGTCAAAGCCACGCCAAGCAGACTCGAAGTAATGAATGTGAATATCTGGGCAGCGGCAAACTTCAAGGCCGCTTAATGGGCGGCAACCTCAACACCATCGCTGGGATCTGGGGCAGCCCCTATATGCCGGCGATCGAACGGGGTGACATCCTGTTTATCGAAGACAGCATGAAGGATGCGGCCACCATCGAACGCAGTTTTGTCTTCCTAAAGCTCAATGGCGTGTTTGACAGGATCAAAGCCGTGATCCTCGGAAAGCATGAGCTGTTTGACGATCTCGGCACCGGTCGCACACCACTCGATATCCTGCATGAGGTGCTCGATGGACAACGCCTGCCCGTCGTCAACGGCTTCGACTGCAGCCACACCCACCCGATGTTCACCCTGCCTTTGGGTCTCGATGTCGCGATCGACTTCGACAAACAGCGGATCAGCCTAGAGCAGCCCTGGCTTGCCAGCGCACAGTCCCACCTGAGTGCTACTGTCACGACCTTGCCGTTGCCTCAAGCGGTATAATGAGAGCGTTATAATGCCGTAGTTCGAAGAAAAATGCCTTTCAAGGGACTGAGCATGAAGAAGATATTAATAGAAACGCCTCGGCTGCAGCTGCGCCATTTCACTGAGCAGGACGCTGACGCCGTACTGGATTTTAGCCGCGATCCGAACGTCACGCGCTATACCGGCGATCAAGGCGTTGTCCAAAATCGAGCCGATGCACTCAAGGTGATCCGCACCGTGTGGCTGGCGGAGTACCAACGCCATGGCTTTGCCCGCTACGCCTTGATCCACAAAGGCGACGATCGAGTGATCGGCTTTTGTGGGGTAAAGTTCGAAACCGAGCTGGACGAAATCGACATCGGCTACCGCATGCTGCCGCAATACTGGGGCCAGGGCTTGGCCACCGAAGCCGTACAAGCCACACTCGATTACGCCAGAGCTCAGCTCGGGATCGAGCGCATCGTCGGCGAAGTCGCCGTACAGAACATTGCGTCACAACGCGTACTGCAAAAATGTGGCATGAAGCTCGTCAAACGCTATCAGCGAGGGGAAGAACTACTGCTGTTTGTCTACGATGAACCGCTCGAACCGCTATAGCTCGGTCACGTGCTCTCCGAAGTACCAGACCTTACGGAATTGCCCCTTATCACGGCATGAGATCGCCTTGATGTTCTCGATCAACACTTCATCCGACAATATCGTACGGCCAACGTTATAGATCAACAGCTCAACGGGAGCCGACACCGCATAGCGCTTCATGATCTTTCTTCGATAGGTTGCCGAGGTATAATCCTTGACCTGCTCAACGTCCGGGAGCTCAGCTTGGCGCGCTGACGCAACCGCCTTCGCCACATCCTCCGAGCACGCCTCCGTTAACTCGAAATAGACCAACTCACCATTCACGCGACATTTCAGATCCGGTTTACCTTCGTGCGGCGACTGCTTAGCCACCTCAGTACAATGCCACCCCGCAACCTCAGCAAACCGCCGGAAGATCCCGATCTCCACCTCACCTTTCTCAGATTCAGAAGCCATCCGTTATCTCCACAGGTTTCTCCAGCGACCGTTCGCGCCCGCCAGAACCGACCACTTCAGTTTGGCTCCTAACCAAGAAACAGGCAAAACCCCGCCTGCATGACCGATGAGCCCAACGCCCCACTACAGTGGCAACTGATCAGGCGGGTGAAGTACTTCATGAACAACGCCTCACCATTCCCGGGGGGCGGTCATGGATTGCAGAAAGAGGAGCACAATTGGGATCCGTTATTTAGCGCTCGATGTAAGGTCCGATCCACACCGGCGGCTCACTGAACCTCAGCGTCTCCAACTCGACAAGCTGCTGTTGCGTCAGCGTGATCCGCCCTTACCCGTCGCCTCGCTGAGAGACGTGACGCTGATCGGTCATCAGGCTGTCCGGGGCAAGTTGCACCACGATGCCGCTGACGTCCGGTTGCAGGAAGTTTTTATATAGACACCCACGTTTCAAGTGAACTCCACTCAAACCAACTACGCTTTGTGGACATTCAGATCGGAGCACATCATGGCAACCGCGCGGCGATCGCAAGTCAGTTTGCAAGACACCCCCTACTATCACTGCGTTACACGCTGTGTCCGGCGCAGCTTTTTGTGTGGTGATGACCCATTCACCGGCAAAAGCTATGAGCATCGCCGCGACTGGGTAGAAAAACGGTTGCTGGCGCTCAGTCGCGTATTCGCCATCGAACTGTGTGCCTTTGCCGTGATGAGTAACCATACCCATGTGGTGCTTCGGGTCGATCGTGAATTGGCGTTGAATTGGACCGTTGAACAGGTGTTGGAGCGCTGGCATAGCTTGCACAAAGGTACGATACTCACTCAGGGTTACATGGCGACAGAGCGACGGAAAGAGCTCAGCGATGGCCAAATTGACATCGTGCTGAAAACCGCCGAACAGTACCGACAACGGTTGTTTGATTTGAGCTGGTTTATGCGTAGCCTCAACGAGTTTATCGCCCGTGAAGCCAATCGAGAAGATGGCTGTACCGGCCGGTTCTGGGAAGGACGATTTAAGTCTCAAGCCCTACTGGATGAAGCCGCAGTGTTATCTTGTATGGCCTACGTCGACCTCAACCCCATTCGCGCTAAGATGGCGCAAACACCTGAGCAATCCAATCACACCAGCATTCAGCGGCGTATTCGCGCAGCAATATCCGGCAAACAGCCACCCGAGCTAGCCCCATTCACCGCTCCGGACAACTGCGACATGTCGCAAGGATTGGCGTATGCCGTTAATGACTATTTGGAGTTGGTTGAACAGACCGGCCGCATCATTCGTGACGACAAACCGGGCCACATCCCCGACTCGTTGCCTGGGATGCTCCAACGCCTGCAGATAACCCCCGCCAACTGGCTAAAGCTAACCACCGAATTTGAACGAAAATTTACCCGTGCCGCAGGCCGAGAAGCCGCGTTACGAGACTTTGCCGAGCATACCAACCATCAACGTGCGCACGGCATTACCGCAGCTAGGGACCTGCTAAATAGCGCTTAGCGTTGCACAACACCCCGCCCTACAACCCAACGCCTTCACTGGATAACGCGTCACGCCCAGCGTTCACTTATCCACCACAACGACACCGACTTTTCCCGCAAAATACACAAGTCTGGAGCTTTTTCTCGGATCCGAGATGGCTTTTGCCCTGCGCGAAGGCGCTATTTCAAAGCTAACCACCAACATAGTTATATTGGGTGCCTATTTAAGCACCAATATAGTTACATTGGGTGCTGTGATGGACGCCCCACCTAAACGGCGTCGATGCGCCAGAATTAAGTTTGTACGCTTAATTCGATAGGCATTAAGGAGCGTCCATCATGAACATTAAAGTTGCTGGTCTAGATTTAGCCAAGAACGTTTTTCAACTTTGTATTCTATCGTCTGAAAACAAAGTCATTTCGAACAAAACGATCACACGTTCCAAACTACAGGATGCGGTTCGACAGCTGCCTCGAGGTACCCTAATTGCGATGGAGGCTTGTACTTCAGCGCACCACTGGGCCAGAGCCTTTTTAGCGATGGGACATGAACCCCGCATCATCCCAACTCAGCATGTAAAAGCGTTTTGCCGAACACAAAAGAACGATGCCACCGATGCACTGGCTATCTGCGAAGCGGCTTTCAGACCCGACATTCACTTTGTCCCCATCAAGACTTTGGCCCAGCAGGACATCAAAGCCATTCTCTCGATTCGAGACCGAATGGTTGTGCAACGTACTGCGCTGGTCAATCAAATACGCGGCATCGCCGCTGAGTACGGCGTGGTCTTTCCGCAAAGGCTCGATAAGCTTAAGGCGTTCCTGCCGGAGGCACTTGAGGATGCGGACAATGAACTCACGGCAATTGCGCGTCGCTTACTTCGAGATCTTGCTGATGACCTTCGCTTGATGTCAGAGCATTTGGGCTGCCTTAACGATGAATTATCAACGCTCGTTAAGCAGCAACCGCAGTGGCAAGCACTCTCATCCATTCCAGGGTTAGGCCCAGTTATCATCTCGTCACTATTGGCAGAGGTCGGGGATGGCAGTCAATTTAGCAACGGGCGACAGATGTCGGCATGGCTTGGCTTGGTGCCGAGACAGTCCAGCTCTGGCGGCAAAACTCAGCTAGGAAAAATCAGTAAGAACGGCAATCGACGGCTACGAACCTTGGTGATCCATGGCGCACGCAGCGTGATCCGCTGTGGGGCAAAAAAGGAGAATGCCCTCGGTCGTTGGCTCAAGCAGCTCGTCGCCCGGCGTGGCAAGAACAAAGCTACTGTGGCGCTAGCGAACAAGATGTGCCGGATAGCCTGGAGCATCCTAACACGTGGTGGCAGCTACGATTTGAGTAAAGCATTTCATGCCATCTAACAGGTAAGTTGAGTTGCAACATTAGGTAAGCAAAACCACTCGAGAGCAATGCAACACTTTGATGAACAAACGGTCATTCCTGCTTCGCAAGAGCCTGGCTTAGACGAGGATTGAGAAATCCGTGTGGGTGTTAAGGCGGCGAAGTACGGAACACATCAAGGCGCGGAGGTGAAACTCACCTCCACCGAGACGCCGGATATATGTCAGCATGCCGAACAATCATCAAACACCTTGCGCTTTCGAGGGCGTCCATATATGTCTATTTAAGTATTTACTTTCAAGTAACTCTAAAATATGGCCATGACCGATAAGAAAAGAAGATAACCTAACCTTTTTACCGGATTTGAATTTGAGAACGTACCAATTCATGCTTGAGCTAAACTTAACCGACTCTATATTTGACCATTGTTCTATCTTACGGCCAGTCCAAGGTGTGTAAAAGTTAATTTGATCATCATCATATTTCCCTTTTACTTTGAAATATTCGCCAAAGCAATAAAATGCACCTAAATAACTGATCCTAATTGTGCTCCACTATCTGCAATCCATGACCACCACCCGGGAATGGTGAGGCGTTGTTCATGAAGTACTTCACCCGCCGGATCAGTTGCCACATGTGCTTGCATCGATGA
>NZ_BAABJZ010000058.1:0-12723 GCF_039543565.1 Ferrimonas pelagia
CTTTTTAGTGTTAATCCAGTCATGAACTAGACTGTAGATCATACTGGATAAACATCCAGATTAAGTTATTTATCTAACTGAATTCTTTGTGTTTAAAGCTTCCCCGGGCTTGCCCGGCAAGTACAACAGCATGTTATGCGGAATTTCCATTTATCCCGCCGATGTAAAGTGCAGGTTTTACTGCTAAGTGCCTGCTCTGCCTATCAAAAAGTTACCAACGTCGTATATCCCCTTTTGGGAAAGCGAGAACGGTGTTAAAAACGCGCCCATTCTGTTGGTGAACACCAACCCGTAACCAGTTGATATTTAAAGGTAGTGGCATTCAAGATCTCATTCATTCGGCGCATTAACACTCTGACTGTCGTCACCTCGCCACTTGTTCATCGGCCGAACGCACCTTGTGCTGTGTATGTACACCGTGCAATGCGCTGTCGAGGATGAACATGAGGCCAGCCCCTTTATCCGCCAGATCAGGGAAGCATTGCGGATACGACACGATGCATTACAAACACAGAAAACGTACCTTTTCTGAGTTAGACAGTTGATACGCTTCAATAACTTACGCCATCACTCTAAGCGAAGCAACCGAGAGATCGAGGGCGTATTTTACTAAAAAGCCAAAGGCGTCAGGAGGGGTCAAGAGATCAATGTCATTGAAACTGCGAGTAGCTCATTTTCGCCGTGGCTAAGACCACGCGTTAACGCGCCGGAGTCTGATCGTTTATGGCTCAGTTCTCGCGCCAGAAGGGAAAATCGTTGCGGCAATGTCCGAGTCGAAGGGATGTTTCGGGGACAGGTCGGCGCTCTGGTTACTTCACGGGCGCGGTAAGGCAGCGGAACGAGGCTTGATAGCTTTGTCCCAGAGCTCTCAGTCTCCCATACGAGCTCTCGGACACCCAAGATCATGGACAACCACAATATCAAATGACGGGATAGGCAGATATGTACTGACGTGTCTGTCCAATGACATTGTGCCCACTGACATTGCGGAGTATGGATGCTGCACCGTTTGCCGTGATCTCGTGTGCGCTCTAACGCTCAATATAAGGTCCGATCCACAGCGGCGGCTCACTGAACCGCAGCGTTTCCAACTCGACAAGCTGCTGTTGCGTGAGCGTGATCCGCCCTTGCGCGTCGCCTCGCTGAGAGACGTGACGCTGATCGGTCATCAGGCTGTCCGGGGCCAGTTGCACCACGACACCGCTGACGTCCGGTTGCAGGAAGCGAAATGGAAAACCGGCGAAGCGCTTGAGTACGGCATCAAACTGCGACGCCAGTTGGTCAAGCTCCGCGCCGCTAAAGGCCTGCTGCAGCGGATCAGAAAATCGCAATTGCATGGCAAAATCACACTGGCTTTCGTCGTCCACGCTCAAGGCTAACACCGCCTTATCCAGCTTTAGCTTGGGATCAAACGGTAAGAGCAACTCGTAGCGCGGGCTGATCCCCACCGGCAGGCGCATCTCTTTATGGATGAGCTCTGCCTGGCGAATAACACAAGGGTGACCTTGTTGCCGATGATTGAGGTAAAACGCCAAGGTCACCAAGGGGTAATCGGTTTTATTGACCACCTTCATGCGGTCATAAAAGCCCGCGTATTCCAGGATCAGCGCCTGAGCGGTCGTCGGCGTCATTGCCAAAGCCAGCGCAACAGCGCCGGCACACATCCATGTTTTCATTGTTATAGGTACACTCTATTGTTATCCAGCATCTGTAGCAGCTCGGCCACGTACTCCTCTTTGCGCTCTGAGTAGCGCAACAAGGTGGGGATCAGATCTTCCGCCGTCACCGGCTGATCCGCCTCGCGGAGCCAGCGCCGGATGGTGCGAAGCTCCGCGTACGCGGCGTTGGTATTGAGGTTGCGCAGGTAGGCACTGACCGAGCCACGGGCGTCGTCAAAGCGGGCCACCTCATGACTCAGGCCGCTGCTGCGGGCGTTCGGCACCAGCCCACATCCTCGACTGAAGCACCATTGGCCAAAGTAGTTGTTGCCCTCCACCGCAAAACGGGAAACGCCCCAGCCCGACTCATTGGCGGCCTGGATCAACACCATCTCTACCGGGACAATGTCCACACGCTCCATCAGATCGCGCACGGTTTGCTCCGTGACGCTGCGCAGCTCGAAACGGTATTGCTGAGCAATGTCCGACAGCTGGTTGAGCTCGGTTTGCTCCAGCGTCTGTCCCTGAGAGAGCAACGCCACCATGGTCTTAACCCACAATCGTTGCTCCAGGGTTTTGTCATTCTCCTGCTCCACCAACGGCCGCAGAAAATCAAAGAACGCCTGTTTCTTCTCCGTCACCACGGTGAGCTGAGTAAAGTCCGGCGCAGCACTGAGTGGCGGATTCTTTTGCAACGGCAGATCCGCTTCGACCGGTCGCGGCTGTGGCACTTGGGTTTGCAGCGCGATCACCCCGGCTGCGACTACCGCTAAGCCTAAGGTTAATCGTCCTACTCGTCCGGTTTTCATCATCGATCAAGCCTCAAAACTGCCGGGTTGATTACCACCGGACATGGGCGGTTGCTCCGATCCCTTATCGTCGGCATCCGTGTCCTGCTCCGGCTTTGGTGTCAGCTCAGGAAACAGTTCGCGGAACAGCACCCCTTTACCGTAAAAGTAGAACGGCAGCGTCAGTACTAGACCCACGCCCATCGGCAGGGCCGAGAAGGCGATCAGCACCACCATAAACAGATAGAACGGCAGGACCACCAAGATATGGCGATGAACCACCTTGGCAGACTCAAACATCGCCTTCATCGGCGAGCCTCGATAGAACAAATAATACAGATTGGCCTGACTCAATACCGCCATCAGGTAGATCCCAGGGAAGATCAATAACATCCCCAGATTCGCGAGCACACTGGAGACCAGCGCGATCAACACCAGCGGCGCGGCGAGCGCCCAGGCATTGAACATCATATTGATGTTGCCATGCTGGCCAGTGGCGCGGCGCCAACCAAGATACGCCAAGCCAGCTTCAAACGGGGCCATCGCCGCCAACAAGAAAAGCTGGACTGGGCCCATGGCGTCCATCAAGGCGTCGGGATCGGACAGATCCAAATCCCAAAAGCTGGCGACCAGATTCAGGCCCGCCATCGTGATCACGGCCAAGACGGCAAATGCGATCAAACAGGCGCCCAAGATGGGCTGCAACCCCTGCCGGGTTAATTGCCAGGATTCTTTTAGAATGGAAACCAGATCGGTGTTCTGCATGAACTGAGTACTACCTACAGAGAGTTAAGCAAAGCGGCATTATAGCCTGACCAAACGCTACGTAAAAACGCCATTGTAACGCAATGGCTTAGCAGAGCCTTTTGCGGCGAAAAAATACTCACTGAGCGCCAAAAGGGTCGCTAAACTTGATCAACCTATCCCTTTTGCGCAACACAGATGACACAACTCGACACTCCCTATTAAATGTCACAGAATTGCCGCAAAAAGGCTTGGGCGTGCAACGACATGCGAGTAATATCCGCACCTCTTTTGGCTCAGACGACGTTGAGGCGGCAGCCATGCCGCAGATAAAGGTTCAATGACGACAGACTCTCGATCGGCGGTGATCCGCCTTTGCGCCGTGGATAAGGCGTACGACACCAAAACCATTCTTAATCAATTCGATCTGGATATCCAGGATGGCGAATTCGTCACCCTGCTCGGTCCCTCCGGCTGCGGTAAAACTACCGTGCTGCGGATCATCGCAGGTCTGGAAACGCTGGACGCCGGCAGCATCGCTCTAGCCGGCATTGACATAACCCAATTGCCGGCAGAGCTGCGCAACGTCAACACCGTATTCCAGAGCTATGCGCTGTTTCCGCACATGACGGTGTTTGACAACATCGCCTTCGGCCTTCGCACCAAAAAGGTCGCCAAGGCGGAGATCAGCAAGCGAGTCAACGAGGTATTAGCCATGGTTCAGTTGGCTGGCTTCGAGCACCGCAAGCCTGCGGATCTCAGTGGCGGTCAGCAGCAACGGGTGGCCATTGCCCGTGCGGTGATCAACAAACCTAAGGTGTTGCTACTGGATGAAAGCCTCAGCGCGCTGGATTACAAGCTGCGCAAGCAGATGCAAAACGAGCTGAAGCGACTGCAGCGCCAATTGGGGATCACCTTTGTGTTCGTCACCCACGATCAGGAAGAAGCCTTGTCGATGTCCGATCGCATCGTGGTGATGAACGACGGTGAGGTGCAACAGCAAGGCAGCCCGAGGGAGATCTACGAAACCCCGGCGAATCTGTTTGTGGCGCGCTTTATCGGCGAATCCAATATCTTCGACGCGACGGTTGAACAGGCGCTGCAAGGCAACGAGTACCGCGCCCGCATCGAAGGCTGCAGCTTTGTGATCCACAGCGACAGTGCACTGGCGCCGGGCGACCGAGTCCACGTGCTGCTGCGGCCGGAAGATCTGCGCCTCAAAGAGATCAACAATGGCGGTGACGAGAACGGCTTGGTGGGCACCGTGCTCGAGCGCAACTATAAGGGCATGACCCTGGATTCGGTGATCGAGCTTGATAGCGGCAAACAGCTCCAGATCTCTGAGTTTTTCGACGAAGATGATCCCGACTTCGATCACAGCCTAGGCCAGCGAGTTGCCATTACGTGGGTGCCAAGCTGGGAGGTGGTGTTGCCTTATGAAGGTTAACAACCGACTGAAATGGTTCAGTATCGGCCTGCTGACGACCTGGTTGGTGATCTTCGTGCTGTTCCCCAACCTGATGGTGATCGCGGTGTCCTTTATGACGCCGGATCTGCGTGAATTGATCCGCCCAGAGTTCAGTGTCGAAGGCTATCTTCGCCTGCTCGATCCGCTCTATCTGGACGTGCTGATCCACTCGCTGTACCTTGCGGGCTTCGCCACCCTACTCTGCTTGCTGGTCGGCTACCCGGCCGCCTGGATCATCGCCCATACCAGCAAACGCATGCAGGCGTTTTTGCTGTTTTTGATCATCGTGCCGTTCTGGACCAACTCCTTGATCCGCACCTACGCCATGAAGGTGATCCTCGGCAACCGCGGCATCGTCAATAAGACCTTGATGGAGATCGGCCTGATCGACTCCCCCATCCGAATGCTTTATAACGAATCCGCCGTGATCATGGCCCTGGTTTACATCCTGCTGCCCTTTATGATCCTGCCGCTCTACTCCAGCATTGAGAAGTTGCCGCGTAACTACCTGGAAGCGGCCAAAGATCTCGGCTCCGGCCCACTGCGCACCTTCCGGACCATTGTTTGGCCCCTGACCCTGCCGGGCGTGATCTCCGGTTGCCTGTTGGTGTTCCTGCCGGCGTTGGGCATGTTCTATATCGCCGATCTGCTCGGCGGCGCTGGCAACCTGCTGATCGGTAACATCATCCGCGATCAGATCCTGGTCACCCGCAACTGGCCGTTTGGCGCCGCACTCAGCGTCACGCTGATCGCCATGATGGCCGTCATGCTGTGGGCCTACCACCGCGCACTCAAAGCGATGCAGGGAGGCCAAGGCCGATGATCCGCCCACTCAAACTGGGCTTTATGGCCCTGCTGTTCTTCTACCTCTATCTGCCCATCGCAGTCTTGGTCGCCAACGCCTTTAACAGCACCCGCAGCGGCAACCGCTGGGGCGGATTTACCGCCAAGTGGTTCGATGCCATGTGGGCCAATAGCGGCCTGATGGAAGCGGCGGTTAATTCGCTGACCGTGGCTGTTGTCGCTGCCACCGTCGCGACGCTGATCGGTACTCTGGCCGCTGTTGCGCTCTACCGCTACCGCTTCCGCGGCAAGCTGGCACTCAATGGCATGTTGTTTGTGGTGATGACCTCGCCGGACATCGTCATGGCCGTCAGCCTGCTGGCGCTGTTTGTCAGCCTGGGGATCAGCCTAGGCTTCTGGTCACTGCTTGCCGCGCACATCACCTTCTGTTTGCCGTTTGTGGTGGTCAGCGTCTACAGTCGCCTATCGGGATTCGATCGCAGTGTCATCGAGGCAGCGCGGGATCTCGGCGCCTCCGAAGGCCGCATTCTGCGCCAGATCATCCTGCCGATGGCGATGCCCGCCGTACTGGCAGGCTGGCTGCTGAGCTTCACCTTGTCACTGGACGACGTGATCATCAGCTCGTTCGTGACCGGCCCCAGCTATGAGATCTTGCCCATTAAGATCTTTTCCATGGTGAAAGTGGGTGTCACCCCGGCCGTCAACGCACTGGCAACCCTGATGCTGCTGCTGTCATTGGTCATGGTGGCGATCTCTCAGTTTCTACTTAAACAAAAGCATCCGTCATGAGTCCCTATCAAGACGGATGATCATTAACCAAGGGTAAAGCAATGATGACATTCAAACACTGGCTGACTGCCGCGCTACTGAGCACCGTCAGCGCCGCTGCGGTTGCTGACAATGACGTGATCTACTTCTACAACTGGTCCGAATACATTCCGGAAGGGCTGATGCAGGAGTTCGAACAGGAAACCGGGATCCGGGTGATCTACACCACCTACGACTCGAATGAAGCGATGTACGCCAAGCTGAAGCTGACCGGCTCTGAAGGCTATGACATCGTCGTTCCCAGCACCTACTACATCGCCAAGATGGCCGATGAAGGGATGCTGAAGCCGCTGGACAAGAGCCTGTTGACCAATCTGGCGCACCTCGATCCTGCGCTGATGGACAAAGAGTACGATCCCGGCAACACCTATTCACTGCCTTATATTTGGGGCGCAACCGGGATCGGCGTCAACACCGACGAAGTCGATATCGACGAGATCACCTCCTGGAAGGATCTGTGGTCGCCCCAGTGGCGTGGCGAACTGATGCTGATGAACGATCCGCGCGAGGTGTTCCATATGGCGCTGCGGATCCTCGGCTACTCCACCAATAGCCGCAATCCGCACGAGATCGAAGAAGCCTACCAACTGCTGACCCAGTTAATGCCCAACGCCTTGACCTTCAACTCAGACAACCCAGGCGCCCCGTTTGCCGCCGGCGACACCATCTTGGGGATGATCTGGAACGGCTCCGCCTATGAAGCGCAAAAAGAGGATCCTGCCATCAACATGGTGTATCCGAAAGAAGGCGCGATCTTCTGGATGGACAATCTGGCGATCCCGGCCGGCGCTAAGAACGTCGAAGCCGCCCACAAGCTGATCGACTTCTTGCTGCGCCCTGAGATCGCGGCGAAGGTCTGCGAAGAGATCGGCTACCCAACCCCGAACAAAACCGCCAAAGGGTTGCTCGACAAAGCCTTTGCGGAAAACCCCATGGTGTTCCCACCGGCTGAGGTTATCGAAGCGGGCGAATTCCAGTCCGATGTCGGTGAAGCGGTCGAGATCTACGACGGCTACTGGCAGCGCCTGCGCACCGGTCGCTGATCTCACCAGCCTCCCTCAAACGGCAGCCCTGACGGCTGCCGTTTTTTTGATCCAAAACACCGCTTGGCCCCGCAGGGAGCCGCCACATAAGGCGATGTTCTTAGATGAGATCAGTAACGCGACCGTCCACCAATCGGCTCTTGCACCTGCGGTTCAGAACAACACGACACATACGACTTCTCATTGAAGCTTGCCAATACACTTCGCGACATTTAAGTACACTTCCCGGCTAATGTTTCCCCACCACTGTGAAAAGATAAGTATCAACAGATCAATGAGTCACCAGCGATTCATCGTGTCGATAAGGGGTCAAACCATGAAACATGTTGCCACTCTCGGAGCCTTGGCTCTCTGTTTACTCTCACCATCGGCGCTGGCCGAGCTTCCCTACCAGATCGTGGACACCAACCAAACCTCCGCATATGGGCAGGGTCTGGGCCAAGATGCGCATTTTGTCGGCGCATCGCCAACCTACCGCGATAATGACGATGGCACCGTGAGCGATACAGTAACAGCCTTGATGTGGACCCAGGATCCAGGAGAGAAGATCACCTATGCCGAGGCCGTCAAGCGAGCGTCGTCGCTACGAACCGGCGGCTACAACGACTGGCGCCTGCCCACCATCAAAGAGCTCTACTCTCTGATCCAGCTCAACGGCGTCGATCCCGATCCAAAAGCAAACAGCAGCGCCAACTTGCGTCCCTTTATCGACGACAGCGTCTTTGCATTTGCCTATGGCGATGTCAGCAAGGGCGAACGCATCATTGATGCGCAGTATGTCAGCGCCACCCAATACGTCAGTACCACAATGAACCAAAATGACACCGTTTTTGGCGTTAACTTCGCGGATGGGCGGATCAAGGGTTACCCGATCAAAAACCGCCGCGGAGAAAAAACCTTCTTTGCACTCTACGTTCGAGGCAATCCAGAATATGGCCAGAACCAGTTTGTCGATAACCAAGACGGCACCATCACCGATGAAGCGACCGGCCTCACTTGGATGAAGGCCGACAGCGGCCAAGGGATGGATTGGCCCGATGCGCTTGCATACGCCGGCTCCGCCACCTTTGCCGGTCACTCTGATTGGCGACTGCCTAATGCCAAAGAGCTCCAAAGCATCATTGACTACAGCCGTTCACCTGACACCACCGACTCCGCCGCGATCGATCCCCTGTTTGAAAGCACGGCAATCGCCAATGAAGCCGGGCAGAAAGACTTTGCCCACTACTGGACCAACACCACTCACGTCAGTACCCGCAGCAATCGTGCGGCCACCTATTTTGCCTTTGGCCGCTCTCTTGGCTGGATGGGGCGTGACGGGCAGAAACAACTGATGGATGTCCATGGCGCTGGCTCACAGCGCTCCGATCCCAAAACCGGTGATCCCGCTAAGCTCCCATTCGGGCGTGGCCCTCAGGGCGATGTGGTCCGAATTAATAATTTGGTTCGATTGGTTCGTGGTGGCGCAGTCGAACCCGTGGACGCGCCCATCGTCGAACAGAGCGCACGCCAGCGCCGCGCTCCACCGGGAGAAGGCAGTGAAGCGCGGCCACAGCGTCGGGCCCGCAGCCAATAAAATCGGCCCCTACGAGACTGGGCCGCCAAAGTCGCCGAGGTGACCTATGAGCGTCCAATACCGCCTTTTTCTCAGCGAGGGGAACGAGCGCAATGAGGCGCATCCGTCCCGCAAAGCGTGCGCACAAACCGCGAACAATGAAGCATTAACGACCAGGAAGGCAACATGAACACTCGGACTCTTATCCCATCTCTCAGCGTGGTCGCCATAGCAATGGCTGGAGCGACCGCCCATGCCGAACAGGCACACTCAGACACCAGTGCCGCGCCACGTTCGCCCAACATCGTGTTTATCTATGCCGATGACATGAGCTGGACCGGCAGCTCTGTGGCCATGATCCAAGGCGATCCCAGCAGCCGCAGCGACTTCTATCAAACCCCGAATCTGGAAGCCCTCGCCGCCACAGGCATGGTCTTTTCGAACGCCTATTCTCCGGGTGCCCTATGTACCCCAAGTCGCGCCGGACTCCTGACCGGGCAAACCCCGGCACAACTGCGGATCACAACGCCAGGACGAGGCAAAGTGGATGACAGCAGAAAAGTGCTGACGCCCCAGCCTACTACGCAACTGCCACCGTCGATCACAACCATCGGCACCGCCTTAAAGACCCAAGGCTATGCCACAGCGCTTCTGGGCAAGTGGCACATCGGCCGGGAAGATCATGCGGGACGATTCGGCTTCGATCAGCACGATGAGGCCACCCAGAACGACAACCAAGGAACCCCGCAGGATCCGAAAGAGATCTTCAGCTTGACCCAGCGCGGCATCGAATTCATCGAGCAGAGCGTCAATGCCAACCAGCCCTTCTATCTGCAGATCTCCCACTATGCGGTGCACTCACCCACGCAAAGTCGGCCAGAAAGCCGTGACAAATTTAACGCGCTCGCTGCGGGCCAATACCACAGCGATCCGGACTACGCCGGCATGACTTGGGATCTGGATACCAGCTTAGCGCCGCTGCTGCAGGCGCTGGACGACCTAGGGATCAGTGACAACACCTATGTTGTCTTTAGCTCAGATCATGGCGCCCCCGGCAACCGCCGCAACCCGTACAATGCGCCGCTGTTCGGCGGAAAAGGTTCGTTGTATGAAGGCGGGATCCGCGTGCCTCTGATCATCTCCGGCCCTGGGGTGAACATTGGCTACAGCGATAAAAATGTCAGCGGCACCGACTTGTTCGCCACCTTTGCAAGCTGGGCCGGCGCGAAGGTAGACGCACCGGAGAGTGAAGATCTAACCCCGCTGCTCACCGACAACGACGACAAATTCCAACGGCGTCACGCGCTGCTGTTTCACTACCCTCACTACGGCCGCGGCTCGCAAACACCACAAACCGCCTTGATCGCCGACCAGTGGAAACTGCTTAGAGACTGGGAACAGGGGAGCGATCAACTATTTAACCTTAAAGAGGACATCGGAGAAACCCAAGATCTTGCCGACAAAGAACCGAAGACATTGGCAAAGATGATCGCATTGATGGACGCGAGATTAACCAACATCGAAGCACAGTTGCCGATCCCCAATTCCGACTACGATCCCAACGTGGCGCCACGTCGGCGTGGCAACCGACGATAACCGCGCTTTGCTAATACTCCAACGGGCTCTGCCAAGACGCAATGCACCAGCAGAGCCTTTTATGAGACACCCATAATTTAGGTGAGCTCCTTTCAAACCAGCTACGCTTTGTGTTTTTAATAAGACACCCATAATTTAGGTGTTTTTTAATAAGACACCCATAATTTAGGTGAGCTCCTTTCAAACCAGCTACGCTTTGTGGACATTCAGATTGGAGCACATCATGGCAACCGCGCGGCGATCGCAAGTCAGTTTGCAGGACACCCCCTACTATCACTGCGTTACACGCTGTGTCCGGCGCAGCTTTTTGTGCGGTGATGACCCATTCACCGGAAAAAGCTATGAGCATCGCCGCGGCTGGGTAGAGAAACGGTTGCTGGCACTCAGTAGCGTATTCGCCATCGAACTGTGTGCCTTTGCCGTGATGAGTAACCATACCCATGTGGTGCTTCGGGTCGATCGTGAATTGGCGTTGAGTTGGACCGTTGAACAGGTGTTGAAGCGCTGGCATAGCTTGCACAAAGGTACGCTACTCACTCAGGCTTACATGGCGACAGAGCGACGGAAAGAGCTCAGCGATGGACAAATTGACATCGTGCTGAAAACGGCTGAACAATACCGACAACGATTGTTTGATTTGAGCTGGTTTATGCGTAGCCTCAACGAGTTTATCGCCCGTGAAGCCAATCGAGAAGATGGCTGTACCGGCCGGTTCTGGGAAGGACGTTTCAAGTCTCAAGCCCTACTGGATGAAGCCGCAGTGTTATCTTGTATGGCCTACGTCGACCTCAACCCCATTCGCGCTAAGATGGCGAAAACACCCGAGCAATCCAATCACACCAGTATTCAGCGGCGTATTCGCGCAGCAATATCCGGCAAACAGCCACCAGAGCTGGCCCCATTCACCGCTCCGGACAACAGCGACATGTCGCAAGGGTTGGCGTATGCCGTCGATGACTATTTGGAGTTGATTGAACAAACTGGCCGCATCATTCGTGACGACAAACCTGGCCACATCCACGACTCGTTGCCCAGGATGCTCCAACGCCTGCAGATAACCCCCGCCAACTGGCTAAAGCTAACCACCGAGTTTGAACAAAAATTCACCCGTGCCGCCGGCCGAGAAGCCGCGTTGCGAGACTTTGCCGAACATATCAATCATCAGCGCGCGCACGGCATTGCCGCAGCCAGAGACCTGCTAAATAGCGCTTAGCTTTGCGCAACACCCGCCCTGACACCCAACGCCTTCCCAGGATAACGCGTCACGGCCAGCGTTCACTTATCCACCACAACGACGCCGACATTTCCCGCAAAATACACAAACCTGATGCTTTTTCTCGGATCCGAGATGGCTTTTTCCCTGCGCGAAGCAGCCATTTCAAAGCTAACCGCCAACATAGTTATACTGGGTGTCTATATAATTTAGGTGTCTATATAATTTCTCTCCCGCAAAATACACAAGCCTGATGTTTTTTCTCGGATCCGAGATGGCTTTTGCCCTGCGCGAAGGCGCTATTTCAAAGCTAACTGCCAACATATTTATATTGGGTGTCTATCAAAAAATCCTACACGCAGCCCTACCACCCAACGCCTTCACTGGATAACGCGTCACGCCCAGCGTTCACTTTCCCACCACAACGATGCCGACAATTCCCGCAAAATACACAAGCCTGATGCTTTTTCTCGGATCCGAGATGGCTTTTGCCCTGCGCGAAGGAGCTACTTCAGAGCTAACCGCCAACATAGTTGTTTTGGGTGTCTATTTAAATAGACACTATTTAAATAGACATTTCAAAGCTAACCGCCAACATAATTATAATGGGTGTCTATTTGATTTTCTTTTTTTGACTTAGTAACATAGTCTAAGTCAATGCCAACCTCTTTCAAAATGGGGTACGCAACTATGAGACCAGCCATGAAGGCCGCTATCGTCATATAATATTTCCCTACGCCAGACTCTGTAATTCCAACAGCTAGAAAAATCATCCCAAGGCATAAACAGGAGCCTAAGTACTTAATTGATTTATATATCTCTGAGTTGTTTTCCATTGTAGATTTCCTTTCCATGTTTTCATATGTAGATACGGCCCACTTCCCACTGGTGAATTAGACACATAACGCTTTAGTCAGGCGAGCTTTTGAGCTTTCAAAAAAGAGGGCCGCAGGCCCACCAGAGTCAAAAGTATCGCTTGCACTAACTTGTTGTACTTCCGCACACCTGAGGAGATCGCTATGAGCA
>NZ_BAABJZ010000059.1:0-13423 GCF_039543565.1 Ferrimonas pelagia
CACACAGATTGTCTGACAAATTGTTAAAGAGCGCTTAAGTCATGCTGACTTAAGGTTCGCTTCGTTGCCGAAGCAGGAGGCGTATATTACGCTGTTCTCCGTGGTTGTAAAGGCCGTTTGGAAACTTCCCTTTCAACCGTTGTCTTTTTGACCAGAACCGCTGCTAACCCGTTGTTTCCAACGTTTGCTTAGAAGCCTTGTCCCGTCGACAGGAAGCGAATTATAGGTGCTGCTGACAGCTTTGCAACTCAAAATCGCCCAATCCGCACCGTTCGCACACAAAGCCACCAATCTGATGCTTTATCCCCCTCATTCGGGGTGGCCGGTAGATATTAGACGAAAAAATCGACGCTCGTCGCGTCGATTTATACGTAAAAGATATATGAATAGACAGGAAGCTAACTATTTCACCAACTGATAGACGGTTTTGGTCTTGCAGGCAACCGCTTGAACACTATGGTAGCAACGCTCAACGACCTGTATGGCCTCTATCTCACCCGCTTCGCCCCCCGCCGCGGTCGGGCTCTCTTGCAGCAATTGGTTGATGTCCCGCTCAGTGTCCATCGCCAACTCAGCCTTTAACGCTTCACGGCTGGTCGCTTGAGCAACCACCACTCTGGCTGGAGCTTGCTCCGACTGCTTGACCAACTGATAGTACTGAGTACCACCATAATGATTTGCTGCTGCAGGCAGTGCCATCGCTACCGCCAAGATTAACCATTTAGCACGTAACATATCTCAGGTCCCTCGTTGTGATGACCATATAGAGATCTCTTAGCAGTAAATGGGGCTGCCCGCCACTGCCCCATAAAGGCAAAAGCGCGACCCTGCGGCCGCGCTTCTCACTTTATTGCTTGAACTTCAATTGCTCACCTTCAACACTCACCCGAATGGTTTTCGATGGTAATAACTGACCCGACAGGATCTGCTGAGCAAGCGGATTTTCGAGCTTCTGCTGTATCGCGCGCTTCAGGGGGCGTGCACCAAAGACGGGATCAAAACCTGCCGACGCCAACAAAGCCCAGACCGATTCATCGATCTGCAATTGATAATCTCTATCCGCCAGGCGCCGCTCCAGCTTGGTCATCTGGATCTTGGCGATCTGGGCGATCTGCGTTTGCTCCAGTGGGTGGAAGACAACGGACTCGTCGATGCGATTCAAAAACTCTGGCCGAAAGGCTTGCGTCAACACGCCATGCACCAACTGTTTGAGATCGTCGTAACCCAATTCACCAAAGTGCTGTTGGGTCTGATCCGACCCCAAGTTCGAGGTCATGATGATCACGGTATTGCGAAAATCGACCGTACGCCCCTGACCGTCGGTCAGGCGACCATCATCAAGAACCTGCAATAGAATGTTAAAGACATCCGGATGTGCCTTCTCCACCTCGTCAAGCAGGATCACCGAATAGGGCTTACGCCGCACGGCTTCCGTCAGGTAACCGCCCTCTTCATAGCCGACATAGCCAGGAGGTGCTCCCACCAACCGGGCCACCGAATGTTTCTCCATGAACTCAGACATGTCGATCCGCACCATGGCATCTTCGGTATCGAACATAAAATGGGCCAAGGCCTTGGACAACTCGGTTTTCCCCACCCCAGTTGGACCAAGGAACATGAAGGAGCCGATCGGCCGATCCGGATCGCCTAACCCCGCACGGCTTCGACGGATCGCATTGGCCACGGCCTCAACGGCTTCGCCTTGGCCCACCACCCGCTGATGCAGGTGATCTTCCATTTGCAATAGCTTCTCGCGTTCCCCTTCCAGCATTTTCGCCACTGGGATCCCGGTGGCCTTCGCCAACACATCGGCGATCTCAACATCCGTTACCTTGTTTTTCAGCAGGTGCATCTCCTGCATCTCGGCCTGCGCGGCCAGATCCAACTGTTTCTCCAGCTCCGGGATCCGGCCATATTGCAGCTCCGACATTCGGCTTAAGTCACTGGCACGTCGAGCCACTTCCAGCTCTTGCCGCGCTTGCTCCAGATCGGCTTTGATATGCTGAGTTCCAGCCAAGGCCGCTTTCTCACTGCGCCAGATCTCCTCCAACTCAGCAAACTCACGCTCCAGCTCAACCAACTGTGCACGCAAGGTGTCCAGTCGTTTCCGGCTGGCTTCATCTTCCTCTTTCTGCAGGGCTTGCTCTTCCAGTTTTAACTGAATGATGCGGCGCTCCAGCGAATCAAGCGGCTCAGGTTTCGAGTCGATCTCCAGCCGAATACTGGATGCCGCTTCGTCGATCAGATCGATCGCCTTGTCTGGCAGCTTGCGATCTGAAACGTAACGGTGCGATAGCGTGGCAGCGGCCACGATCGCCGGATCGGTGATCTCCACGCTGTGGTGCAATTCATACCGTTCTTTCAAGCCCCGCAGGATCGCAATGGTGTCTTCGACATTGGGTTCGTCGACCACCACCTTCTGGAACCGACGCTCCAATGCCGCATCTTTCTCTACGTATTGGCGATATTCATCCAAGGTCGTGGCCCCAACGCAATGCAGCTCACCTCGAGCCAGCGCAGGCTTGAGCATATTGCCCGCATCCATCGCACCTTCGGCCTTGCCAGCACCCACCATGGTATGCAGTTCATCGATAAACAGGATCACCCGTCCCTCTTCGTGGGCCAGTTCATTCAGTACCGCTTTGAGCCGTTCCTCAAACTCACCCCGGTACTTGGCGCCGGCCAACAGCGCGCCCATGTCCAGCGAGAGTACGCGCTTATCTTTCAGCCCCTCTGGCACCTCACCGTTCACGATCCGTTGTGCCAGCCCCTCAACGATGGCGGTTTTACCCACGCCCGGCTCACCGATCAGCACCGGATTATTCTTACTGCGGCGCTGGAGCACTTGGATTGCCCGGCGGATCTCTTGATCCCGCCCGATCACCGGATCGAGCTTCCCTTCTTCGGCACGGGCGTTTAGATCTAAGGTGTACTTATCGAGCGCCTGACGCTGATCCTCCGCCCCGGCGCTGTCCACCTTAGCGCCGCCACGAACCGCTTCGATCGCCTTATTCAGTTTGGCTGGGTCAGCCCCCAGCTGCATCAAGGTATTACCCAGCTCGCTTTGGCTTTCCAACGCCGCCAACACAAACAACTCGCTAGAGATGAATTGCTCCTGACGCTTTTGCGCCATGCGATCACACTGGTTCA
This sequence comes from Ferrimonas pelagia, assembly GCF_039543565.1. Taxonomy (NCBI): domain Bacteria; kingdom Pseudomonadati; phylum Pseudomonadota; class Gammaproteobacteria; order Alteromonadales; family Ferrimonadaceae; genus Ferrimonas; species Ferrimonas pelagia. The sequence continues at coordinate 3,151 of NZ_BAABJZ010000059.1, forward strand.
ACACTTTGATCAGATCACGTGAAAGTTGAACGTCGCCGTCACCGCCCGTGACCTTAGGTAATCGGTCCACTTTTTGGCTGAGCTCACTCCTCAGGGCATCGGCGCTGACGCCGGCAGCCTGCAGTAACGGTCGTACGCTGCTGCCTTGCTGAGCCAGTAAGGCCAACATGACGTGGCTGGGTTCGATATATTGATGATCACGGCCCAGCGCCAACGACTGAGCATCAGAAATTGCCAGTTGAAACTTGTTGGTCATTCGATCGAGTCGCATCGGTCTCCCCCTTACAAAACGACATCTCTGCAATTGAATTTGGGGCCGACGCGGTCGATTTTCAAGCTTGGCGACGCAGTCCGATCAAGGAAGCTTGTCGACCGGTGCGGCCTTGTCGCCGGTAGGAGTAGAAGCGAGAGGGATCGCTGGCCGTGCAGTAGTGATCGCCATAAAGGGCGCTCACCCCAGCACGCTGCAGCCGAAGCCTGGCCAATTGATAGATATCGGCTAAGTAACGATCTCCTTGTGGCAAAAAGGCATCCTCGGCAGCGCGATCCTCAGCGACAAAGGCCGCACGAACCTCAGCGCCCACCTCAAAGCAGTTCGGCCCGATCGCCGGACCCAACCAAGCGAGGATCTGACTGGCCGGTGCCTGGAATCGAGCCAGGCAGGCTTCGATCACCCCAGCGTGTAACCCACGCCAACCGGCGTGCACCGCCGCAACCTGGGTTCCAGCCCGATCACACAACAGCACCGGCAGGCAGTCGGCCGTCATCACCGCACAATATTGGTTGGCTTGATCGGTGAAACTCGCGTCGGCCTGCGGCAGCGGCAAAGTGGTTGGCAAAGACACCACGTCGGTACCGTGCACCTGATCCAGCCATTGGATCGTCGCGCCATCGGGCAGCGCGGTTGATAGCCGAGCCCGATTGGCCTCGACGATCTCGGGCCGATCGCCGACGTGCTGTCCCAGATTCAGGCCAGCATAGGGCGCTGACGACGCTCCCCCGAAGCGGGTCGTAGAGAGGGCCAGCACCGTTGCCGGGGCTGGCCAATCAGGGGTTAACCACATCAGTAGTCGAAGCCGTGCTCTTGCGTGTCGGTGCGCAACAACTCGGTCAACTTGACCATATCGTCAGGAATGGGCGCCTGCCAGGTCATCAGTTCACCCGTCATTGGGTGCTCCAAACGCAGCATGGCAGCATGCAGTGCCTGACGGCCAAAACCGCGAATAGCGTTGCGCAGATCTTCGCTCGCGCCCTTCAGAGGGCGAGGGCGTCCACTGTAGAATGGATCACCGATCAGCGGGTGGCCCAAGTGCGCCATATGAACCCGGATCTGGTGGGTGCGCCCGGTTTCCAAGCGCAGACGCAGCCGGGTATGGGCCCGGAACTTTTCAGCCACGCGGTAATGGGTCACGGCTGGTTTACCGATCTCAGTCACCGCCATATGAGTGCGACGCTGCGGATGGCGACCGATCGGCTCATCCACGAGGCCACCCGCCGTCATCATGCCGTGGGCAATCGCTTCGTACTCCCGTGTGATATCGCGCGCTTGCAGCCGCGACACCAAATGAGTCTGAGCCGGTACCGTCTTGGCAACCACCATCAGACCGGTCGTGTCTTTGTCCAGGCGGTGAACAATACCGGCACGGGGCACATTGACGATCTCGGGGCAGTGATGCAGCAAAGCATTCAAGACGGTACCGTCCATGTTGCCGGCGCCAGGGTGCACCACCAGATCGGCGGTTTTATTGATCACCAGGATATCTTCATCCTCATACACAATATTGAGGGGGATATCCTGCGGCCGTGAGGTCACCTCATCTTCCAGCTCGGCGACAATGCGGATCTGCTCTCCACCCACCACTTTTTCTCGTGGTTTGGAGGCAATTCTGCCATCCAGGGTCACATTTTCAGCCAGGATCCACTCTTTTATCCGGCTACGGGAATAATCGGGGAAACATTCCGCCAGCGCCTGGTCTAACCGTTGCCCCAGTTGGGTTTCGGAGATATTTCCATTTAATTCAATCTGTTGGGTCATAGTCTCTGGCTTAGGCCGGAAAGGCTCGAATTCAAAATCAGTTCTGTTAGAATCGCTCAAATTGCATTTTATCGCTTTTTGCCGTGTTCTCGCACGGCTAAGTTTAGGGATCACGTACACGCATGCGTAAAATCACAGGTTCGATCCTGCTGGCTCTCAGCAGTATTTTCTTCCTATCCGCCTGTTCCAGCTCCGGCGACGATGACCAATATCAGCTGAATACCCGCTCCCCGGAAGCGCTCTACAACGATGCGCGTTCAGCCATGGAAATGGGCAACTTCAGCAAAGCTGCCGACATTTTGGAAGCGCTCGACAGCCGCTATCCCTTCGGTGCCCACAAGACCCAGGTTCAACTGGATCTGATCTTCGCTTATTACAAGCTGGAAGACAGCGCCAGTGGACTGGCAAACATCGATCGCTTTATCCGCCTGAACCCAACCCACGGCGATATCGATTATGTTTACTACATGCGGGGCTTGGTCAACATGCAGGCGGACAGCTACCTGTTCCACACCATGATAGGGCTGGACCGTAGCGATCGCGATCCCTCTAATGCCATCGCCGCATTCCGGGATTTCGAAACCTTGATCCGCACCTACCCCGACAGCCGTTACGCCGCAGACGCGCAAAAACGGATGCGCATGCTGAAAAATCGCATGGCGGAGTTCTCCCTGAGAGTAGCCGAATACTACATCACCATGGAGGCATGGGTTGCTGCCGCCAACCGTGCCCAGCTCGTTCTGGAAACCTACCCAGACACCCCATCGACGGAATTGGCACTGGAGATCATGATCCAAAGCTACCGCGAGCTGGGGCAAGAGACCATGACGGACCATGCGCTGCAGGTGCTCAAAGCCACCTACCCGGAAAACCGCCTGGCCCGTAACAACTAAGCCCGATGGCAACAAAAAAGCGCCCAGCGGGCGCTTTTTTGTACCGCTCAATCGCAACTTAAGCCGGGATAACCTTGGCGATGTACGGCAGTTGACGGTAACGCTCAGCGTAATCCAGGCCGTAACCCACAACAAACTCATCCGGGATCTGCATGCCGATGTAATCCACAGGGACATCCGCCACACGACGGGATGGCTTATCCAGGAAGGTAACGATCTTCAAGCTCTCAGGGTGGCGGGTCATCAGCATGTCGCGCACCTTGGACAGGGTACGACCGGTATCGATGATGTCTTCCACCAGCATCACGTGACGGCCATGGATGTTGTTGGCCAGATCCATCACGATCTTCACTTCACCGGACGACTCGGTGCCACCGCCGTATGAAGAAGCCGTCATAAAGTCCATGCGCACATCAAAATCCAAGCGGCGTGCCAGATCAGACATAAACACCACTGAGCCTTTCAGCAATCCCACCAACAGCAGGTTGTCCACATCCGCATAGTCCTTGTTGATCTGCGCAGCCAATGCGTCCAGTTTGGCGTTGATCTCCTCCTGGGAGATCATCTCTTCCAGGGTGTGCTTCATCAGTTCACTCATTTGCTTATCAGCCTTGGGTGTTATCAGTCTTCGAGGTTTGGCCATAACCCCAGCGGGTCATGAGCCGATGTTCAATATTCAGGTGATCTAAGATCCGAGCCACCATAAAGTCCACCAGATCATCAATGCTCTGAGGCTTATGGTAGAAACCCGGCGCTGCCGGCATGATGGTGGCACCCAGTTGGCTCAGCTTCAGCATGTGCTCAAGATGGATGGCATTAAACGGTGTCTCTCGCGGTACCAAAATTAATTGGCCCCGCTCTTTGAGCACCACATCCGCGGCCCGCTCAATCAAGGTGTTGCTCATGCCGGTTGCCACCGACGCTAGGGTACTGGTGGAGCAGGGACAGATCACCATCTGTCGCGGCGCCCCGGAGCCAGACGCCACCGGGGAAAACCACTGCTCTTTGCCATACACCTTGAGCTGATCCGGCTGGGCATTAAACCGCTGCGCCAAGATCTGGGCACACGCCTCTGGCGCCGCAGGCAGTTTCATCGCCTGCTCCTCGGCCAACACGACCCGCGCGGCTGAGGAGATCATCAGATGCACCTGAAGGCCGGATTGTAGCAGACACGCCAGAAGACGCAGACCATAGGGCGCTCCGGAGGCGCCGGTAAGCGCCAAAGTGATGGCTTGCTCACGCTTTGTCATGGTTTTTCTCCAGTGCCGTAAGCAATTTCTGATGGATACCACCGAACCCGCCATTACTCATCACCACGATGGTGTCGTTCGGCTTTGCTTGCGCGATCACCGCCGTCACGAGCTGTTCCACGTTTAAACGCAGGCTCACCGGCACCGGCGCTGACGCCATCGCGGCATCCATATCCCAATCCAAGCCATCGGGCTTGAGCACGAAGGCCGCATCAGCATCGGCCAAGGATCGCGCTAACGTGTGTTGATGCACCCCTTGCTTCATGGTGTTGGAGCGTGGCTCTAATACCGCCAGCAGCCGGCCGCTGCCGCCCCGCGCCTTCAGTCCCGCCAGCGTCGTCGCAATGGCAGTAGGATGGTGAGCAAAATCATCATAAACTCGCACACCGGCAACCTCACCGCGCAGCTCAAGACGGCGTTTCGGCCCGGCAAAACGCGCCAAACTGGCGATCCCGTCATGCGGGCGCACCCCCACATGGCGCGCCGCCGCTAATGCCGCTAAGGCATTGCTGATGTTGTGATCGCCGATCAGATCCCAACGCACCGTGCCCTGCCGCTCACCACCGAGCCAGACCTCAAAGGCACTGCCGTCTGCGGCCAACTTCTTAACCTGCCAGCCGCTGTCGTCGTCGAGCGCAACCAACTCGCTCCAACAGCCCATCGCCAACGTCTGCTCGATCGCCGCATGGTGGGCCGGAGCGATGATCTGACCGCCCGCGGGCACAGTCCGGATCAGATGATGGAACTGACGCTGAATGTCGGCCAAAGAGTCAAAGATATCCGCATGATCAAACTCAAGATTGTTGATCACCAAGGTGCGCGGGCGGTAATGGACAAACTTGGAACGCTTGTCGAAGAAGGCGCTGTCGTACTCATCGGCTTCGACCACAAAGAACGGCGTATCCCCGGCACGGGCCGACACCCCAAACTCACGGGGCACCCCACCGATCAAAAAGCCCGGCGCGAGCTGATTGTCTTCCAGCACCCAAGCCAGCATCGATGCCGTCGTCGTTTTGCCATGAGTGCCCGCCACCGCCAGCACCCACTTCTCTTTCAGCAGATGATCCGCCAGAAACTGAGGACCAGAGGTGTAAGGCAGACCACGCTCCAACACCGCTTCAACGCACGGATTACCCCGGCTCATGGCATTGCCGATCACCACCAGATCGGGCGCTTCATCCAATTGGCTGGGATCATACCCTTGGATCAACTCGATCCCCTGCTCGGCCAACTGCGTGCTCATCGGCGGGTAAACATTGGCGTCCGAGCCGGTGATCCGGTGGCCCTCACTGCGTGCCAGCAACGCCAGCCCTCCCATAAAGGTACCGCAGATCCCTAGGATATGAATGTGCATAGAATGTCCGTGTCGGCCAAAAAGGAGCATTGTAACGGATCCAACCTAGCGGCTGAATCCTTGAAGCCATGTCCACCCAGACACAAAGCCGTTTAGACGTCTATATTGACGGAAGGCCAGATATCCCGTACATTGCGCTACAATTCGCCTCAGGGAGTCAGATGAGGATCAGAAACAGGCAGCGGATTGCCGGTAAAACATCAACGAGAACGAGAAAATGAGTCAGACTCAGGCCTGTACCGCCGCCCAACCGACCTCATCCGCGCTGGCCCTGTTGCCACTGCTGATCTACCTGGCCCTCTTCGTGGGCGCTGGCGTCTACTTTCAAGCCATCGGCACCGACTACGCCTTCTATCAACTGTCGCCGGTGATCGCCATCCTGCCCGCCATCATCATTGCCCTAGCGATGAGCAAGCAGCGCTTAAACGACAGCATCGAAACCTTTATGCGTGGCATTGGCGACAGCAACATCATCGCCATGTGCTTGATCTACCTACTCGCCGGTGCCTTTGCCGCGGTCGCCAGCGCAACCGGTGGTGTTGATGCCACCGTCGCCCTTGGCCTGACCCTGATCCCAACCTCACTGCTCTTGCCTGGGATCTTCCTGATCAGCGCCTTTATCGCCACCTCCATGGGCACCTCCATGGGCACCATCGCCGCCGTAGCCCCGGTGGCATTGGGGATCGCCACGCAAGCCGGGATCGATCCCGCCTTGATGGCCGGTGTGGTGCTGTCCGGCGCGATCTTCGGCGACAACCTGTCCATCATCTCCGACACCACCATCGCCGCGACCCGCACCCAGGGCGCCGAGATGAAGGACAAGTTCCGTGAAAACATCCGCATTGCTGGCCCGGCCGCCATCCTTGCCATCCTGCTGTTCACCATCGCGGGCAGCGGCCAGGCCAACGTTGAAACCCAGACCATCGAGCTGGCCAAGGTAGCGCCTTATCTCACCATCCTAGTGTTGGCGGTGATCGGCCTGAATGTCTTCTTGGTGCTGTCCATCGGGATCCTCCTGGCTGGCCTGACCGCCCTATTTGGCGGTGACTATGGCGTCATGACCTTCGGCCAGGACATCTACCAAGGCTTTACCAACATGCAAGAGATCTTCCTGCTCTCCATGCTGGTCGGAGGCTTGGCAGCGCTGATGACCCAACAAGGCGGTCTGGCTTGGATGACCCAGAAGATCACCTCTGCACTGGGCAACAGCACACCGGCAAAGGCCGAGCTGGGCATGGGTGCTCTGGTGGCCGCCACCAACACCTGCGTCGCCAACAACACCGTCTCGATCATCGTCGCCGGCCCTGTGGCCAAAGATCTGGCGGACAACAACGGCGTCAAACCGCGCCGCGCCGCAGCGACCCTGGATATCTTCGCCTGCATCATTCAAGGCCTGATCCCATACGGGGCGCAAGCCCTGTTGCTGGCGTCCACCTTTGCCCTGTCACCGCTGACCGTCGTCGCGCACGGCTGGTACTGCATGATCCTGGCGGCACTGGCCATTGGCACCATCCTATGGCGCAATCAACGCGGCTAAGCCTGCGACCGAATTAAAATTCCATACGGCCACCCATTCGGTGGCCGTTTTTGTACAATGCGTCCATCATTCGCCAAGAGAATTAAGCCTTTCATGACATTGCGTGAACTCAAACTGGCCGGGATCGGCTACGGCCTCTACATGATGGCCTTCTTCATCGCCTTTGCTCCCTACGCCTTCGTCAGTGATGCCGCCGAAGCGGGACAGATGATGTCAGGCTTGGGTGGCTGGGCCTTCATCCTGGCATCACTGCTGATCCCCATCGGCTGGGGATTCAATGTCTGGGGTGGCCTGCGCGCGCTCAAAACCCTGATCGCCGGCCCCAATGGCCAAGCCTTTGCCGCCCTGCTGCTCAATCTGTTGCCCGCATTGCTGCTGCCTGCCTTGCTCTGGGCCAACCGCGCCATCATCTTTTAAGCCCTCGGGCCGCTGCAAGCCAAACCGCCGACTTAGCTCGGCGTTTTTTGTGCTGTGTGTGAGTTAACTGTTGGTCGAACTTTTCGTTTTATATCTCAGCCTATAGCATCGACCTCACCCACTAAGTCGCGTTGGCGACGGCAAGCCATCTTTGTGAAGGCATGGGGGGCGAGCCCCTCTGTACACCCCTACCGCTGCGTTTCGCTGTTCCCTCGCTTATGGCGTGCTCCAGCAGACACGCTGAAAGTCGCCCTTTTTCAACGACAAAAGCGGCCAGCCGCTTTCAAAAAGGCTCCGTCCAGCTCCCGGTCTGCCTCCACGCACCAACGCTCAGCGCTGCACTAGGCGGCCTAAATGCGGCGTAGACCTCGAACTGCGCGATAGGGCTTCAACAGTTACTTAAAACACAGCGTTTTTTTGTGCCAGATCACATCAGAAAAGTCACACAGCCCTTAAACTTGCATTAAAAGTAAACGTTTAATGGCCCGCTATGTCCACGCTCACCGTCAACTTTCTCTACGCCGTGGTTGGCCTGTTTGCCCTCCTTGCCCCCTACCTGCTGGTGGCGTTTCTCGCCTCCGGGATCTGGTGGATGTGGCCGATCGGCATCGCCTTGTTTATGACGATCCTGACCTTCCTGCCTCCTCCCGTTGCGCTGTTTTCCACTGGACTGGCGCTCGTCGGGATCACCCTGCTGCTGTTGCGCACCCTATGGCAACGCTATAAACGCGCCGCCCACTCCTAACCCACCTGGGCGATGCGCTTTTTCTCGCCATCCGTTATCATGCGGCTGTTTTCCCCTTTCGATTTCAGCAAAACAGGACGGTTAAATGGAAACGCTGCACGATCTACTTGCGTCGAGAAATGTCGAACCCGAACTCCATCAAATGCTGCTCACTCTGGCCGACTGCGCGACCGAGATCAGCGCTTTGGTCCGTGGCGGTGCCCTAGCCGGCGTCCTGGGCGCGACCGAAAGTGAAAACGTGCAGGGGGAAACCCAAAAGAAACTGGATGTGATCGCCAACGATCTGATCAAGCGCAAGCTGGCCGCTCAACCGCTGGTCAAAGCGCTGGCGTCGGAAGAGGAAGATCACGTGGTCGCCAGCCATGACTCCGGCCGCTTCCTGATCAGCTTCGATCCCCTCGATGGCTCCTCCAATATCGACATCAACTCTCTGGTCGGCACCATCTTCTCCGTACTTCCGGCCCAGCAAGGCGTAGTCAGCGAAGCCGCCTTTATGCAGCCAGGGGAAAATCAACTGGCCGCCTGCTACATGCTGTATGGCCCAGCCACCGTCATGGCATTGACCACCGGCCAGGGCACCTGGATGTTTACGCTGGATCCCACCAGCGATGAATTTGTCCTAGTCAATCCCGCCGTCAAGGTGCCGCAACAAACCGCCGAATTTGCCATCAACATGTCCAATCAGCGCTTCTGGCAACCGGCCATGCAAGGCTACATAGAAGAACTGCTGCAGGGCAAAGCCGGCACCCGCGGCAAAGATTTCAACATGCGCTGGATCGCCGCCATGGTGGGCGATGTCCATCGGGTGCTCAGCCGTGGTGGGATCTTTGCTTATCCCACCGACACCAAGGATCCCGCCAAGCCCTTCAAACTGCGCCTGATGTACGAAGCCAACCCGATGGCCTTCCTAGTGGAGCAGTCCGGCGGACTGGCGTCCACCGGCTATGAGCGGATCATGGCGATCCAGCCCGATCACATCCATCAGCGGGTTGCCGTGATCTTAGGCTCGCGCCGAGAAGTGGAACACTGCCTGCAACATCACGGCTAACAATGGACTTAGGGTTGCTATCAGGACGATAGCGACTTTATTACCCAAGCGGGGGCAAGCTATACTGGCCCCACGCTTCCCCTCCAACTCAGAACAAGGAATTTCTCTATGAGTTTGAATCACGTACCAGCGGGAAAATCGCTGCCAGACGATATCTATGTGATCATCGAGATCCCAGCGAATCACGACCCCATCAAGTACGAAGTGGATAAAGACAGCGGCGCACTGTTCGTCGACCGCCTGATGAAGTCCCCCATGTTTTACCCCGCAAACTACGGCTATGTGAATCACACCCTCTCCTTAGACGGCGATCCGGTCGACGTTCTGGTGCCGACCCCATTCCCACTGCAACCCGGCTCCGTGATCCGCTGTCGGCCGGTGGGCGTGCTGAAGATGACCGACGAGTCCGGTGAGGACGCAAAGATCTTCGCCGTTCCGCACACCAAACTCTCGCAGGAATACGACCATATTCAAGACGTAGATGATGTGCCGGAATTATTGAAGGCGCAGATCAAGCAGTTCTTTGAGCGCTACAAAGAGCTGGAATCCGGCAAGTGGGTTCAGGTTGATGGCTGGGATAACGCCGATGCAGCGCGCGCCGAGATCCTCTCCTCAGCCGAGCGCTATCAGCAACAAGGGTAAAGCGCCTTCAACGTAAGCGCAGCGCCGCCAGCTTATATTGGTAGCGCTGCTTCTCCTCACTTGGGGCCAATGCCGCCGCCTGGGTGAGGTGGCGCTCACTGAGCCATCGCTGACCATTCTGATAGTAAGCCCGCGAGATCCCAAAGTGGAACTCGTGCCGATAGTCCGCCAGCTTCAATGCCCGTTCGTAATGACGTACCGCCTCGGCATACTCGCCGCGGCGATAGGTAACCGTTCACCCGCGCGCTGTTGACAGCGAGATCAGCGATCGATTGATGATCGACAAATTTTGCTCAATTTAGGCTTGAACGATCTCGCAATACCGTCAATCTGATGGCATGAAAACAAACAA
>NZ_BAABJZ010000060.1:0-14647 GCF_039543565.1 Ferrimonas pelagia
CCTTTGTACTGCCAATCCGGCGAGAGCGCCATTACCCTCGAGCTGTGAAGCGTCGTCCCCAGAAATACGCAGTTCGGCGACCACGAAAGAAAAATGCCAGTCAGCTTAACTGACTGGCATTACCGCCATTTGGCGGTATTTTTTTGTCCACGCCTCGCCAATTACCCTCGCTGTGCTTCCATAGGTATCTGCCTATAAAGCTTTTACTTTTTGCCAATGGCATTCGTTAACCCCTATGTTATAGTGCTTGGGTCCGCCATGGACGAGGCAGCGACAATTTGATTTATGAACCTTCCGCTCAACAGCTTCATCTGTAAGACCTGTCGTCGAGAAGCGATTCAGATGTCGGAGGCACCGATCTCGGCGCTTTCGACGCAAATTGCGTGCGTAGCAAACAACTTTTCGCGATTCAGGAGAGGCAATGTCTCAAGCAACAGGCACCGTTAAATGGTTTAACGACGACAAAGGATTTGGATTCATCAGCCAGGATAACGGTGGCGGCGATGTGTTCGTACACTTCCGCTCTATCCAGGGAGACGGTTTTAAATCCCTGGCCGAAGGTCAAGCAGTAAAATTCGATATCGAGCAAGGCCCTAAAGGCCCACAAGCAGCGAACGTTGTTCGCCTGTAAGTGCTTTGATTGAAGAAAAACAGGACGCCTAAGCGTCCTGTTTTTGTATCTCGTCTTTGCCGCGCAGATCACTGCGTCAGATCGACATCAACCAAGTAATCGCCAGCCAACCAATTTCTACCGATCAACAACTTATAGCTCATTGGTGCACGATCCTTCAGGGTGACTAACACCCGCTTCTCGTTGCCCTTCGGCCCAATGGTTAACCACACCACATAACGGTCTTCGCTCCCCTGCGAATTTCGAATGTGGGTGACCTCCGCGATGGTGGCTTCGATCTTCGCCGGCTTGCCCGCGCCATTGCGGGTGACAAAGCGCAGCGCCTTACCGATATTCGCATCCCAGTCGGCCAGCTCTCCGCCCACGACCTCCATCTGCTCTGCATGGATGGATGTTTTCGATGCGCCGGTGTCGATCCGAGCGGCCATCGTCAGCCCAGCCTCAACCACATACAGACGTTCAACGGGCCCAACGACCCCTTTTTCCGTTGCGGCAACAGACGAGCCCATAAACAGAGCCAAACAGGCCCCCAGCAGTGTTCTCATAGTGAAAACCCATAAATTGAATATCACTCAAGACTATCAACCAATACACTTAGTTGCGAGTTTGAGCCCCGAATTCATGCCGCTGCCGTGAGCAACCTCTTGCTTTCTATAGAATTAATGCAGCTGATGCTGACTTTGCTGCGACGCGCGATAGCTGGCTGCAACCTGATTGGCCAAGATCAAACTGGGTAAGCCCAACTCGAGCTTGTCGTTATAAAACTGAAACACCTCGGCCATCATCTCTGGCAGCGGGATCAACTCTTCCTCCGCGACCTGGACCGCAATGCCAAGATCAAACGCCACCGCCATATTACAATCGCCGATCATCTCCAGATGTGACTTATCAACCGAGGCCAACATACACAGCCACATCGTCGCGACCAGCGAGCTGGGAAGTTGCTCGTCCACGGCCTCAGTTCGCTGATACCAAGGACCAATAAGCACTTCACTGTCAATATCTCGATCCATCTTGCCTCCCTGGCTACTTAGTCGCAGGTGTTAATATTATGTTGTCACCCAGTGCCACCGTACAACATGGAATAAGGCAAAGACAGCCTTTTTTAGTGTCACCTGCGACTGCAGCGCCCGCGACAGTACAGATTACTGGTATGTCAGCAAAACTGCCGTTAAAATCTCTCAAACCCCTGCCCACATCGTACTAGCAATGCTGTTTATTTCTGATATTCACGGTTCCATCACTGCACTAGAAAAAGCCCTCGACTGGAAAGCAAAACTGGGATGTAAAAGCCTTGTTTTATTGGGCGATTTGCTCAATCATGGCCCACGAAACCCGATCCCGGAAGGCTATGATCCACAAGCCGTTGCTGAACGCTTGAACGAGATGGCCGACTGCATCATTGCGGTCCGAGGTAACTGTGACAGTGAAGTGGATCAGATGTTGTGTCGCTTCCCGATCTTGGCCGAATACAACTGGCTGATCTTGGATGGTCGACGGCTATGTCTGACCCACGGCCACCTGATGAACCCGGACAATCTCCCCCCGTTGGCGGCGGGTGATGGCTTTGCCTATGGCCACACCCATCTTCCCGTTGCCCAGTGGAAAGAGGATGTCCTGCATTTCAATCCAGGTTCCATCACGATCCCCAAAGGGGGTCATGTCGCCAGTTTTGGTCACTTCGATGGCAGCGAGTTTCGGGTAATGGACTTTGCCGGCCAGACCTTGGCCAGCGCCTGCTGGAAGCGAGAATGAATTATCAAGAATTGATGGACGGCTTGCCCGAATTTGCCGAGCAAGCCAGTAAACTGGCCGACCGATTGGGGTTTGTACGCGCACGCCTGCAAGCCGATCACATCGCGCTGCGCATAACCGCAGCTGAAGATGCCGATGCGATCAAGGCCGAGCTGCTCAAACGCGGTACCTTGCTGTCTGAAAAGCAGATCAATGGCCGTCCGATCTTATTGATCCAACTGGCCACGCCGATCCAGGTCGGCCCTTGGGGCATCGACTTAGTCGAACTGCCCTATCCGGATGGCCGCAAGCGGCGCGATGGCTGGGAGCATGTGGAGTTGGTGCTGCCCTGCGACGCACAAGACGAAGACGCCATGATCGCCGCGGTTCGACGGATCCCCGCAGTGATCGCCAAATGGCCGGTGATCAAAGATGGCTCATTAGGAATAGAGCTTAAGACCAGTTGTCCCCGTGGCGAGGATGAGCCCCTGCCTAACCCCACGGTGGCGTTCAAACATCAACAGGTGACCATCAAGCTGCACCCACACGATATCCGCAAGGTCTTGGGCCTCAGCAGCGAAGCGATCGCCAGTTAAACCGCCAGCACGGCCTGGCGGAATCTGTCCAGGCCGTGCGTTAACCGCGCCCTTGGACAAGCGAAGTTCAGTCGAACAAACCCCGCCTGACCAAACTCTGCGCCATCCGAGAATCCCACGCCGTATTGCTCGAAATGCCCTTTGACATCGTCCAGGCCCAATTGACGGCAATCGATCCAGGCCAGCGTGGTCGCATCCGGCCGATGTAAGACCACCCTATCCAGCGCCGCCAAACGCGCCTCGATCAACGCCAGATTGCCCTTCAGGTACTGCAATAAGGCTTCAAGCCAGGGCTCACCTTGCCGCCACGCCGCTTCCGTTGCCACCATCGCCAAAACATTGTGAGTCGGAGCATGCCCCAACAATTGCCGCTTCAGTCGCTGGCGCCATTGAGCATTGGCAACCACCGCAAAAGCAAACGGCAGGCCCGCCAGATTAAAGCTCTTGCCGGCCGAGATCAGCGTTAGGGTCCGTTGCGCCATATCCTCGGAGAGGCTGGCCAACGGCTGATGGCCGTGTCCGTCGAGGATCAGATCACCATGGATCTCATCGCTCACCACCTGCACCCGATAACGCTGACACAACTGAGCCAGGGCCTGTCGCTGCTGGTGTGAAAACCGCTGGCCAATGGGGTTGTGCGGCACACTCAGCAGCAACGTTTTAGCCCCTTGCTGACAGGCCCGTTCCAGCTCGATCAGATCCCAGCCTTGGCCCGGTTGCACACTAAAACGCTGCATCGGCAGCTGGAGGTTCGCCGCCACTTGCGCGATCGGCGGATAGATGGGACACGGTACCGCCAGCGCGCCGGGCTCGGCCAAGGCTCGAACCGCAAAGTTGATCCCCGGCACCACCGCGGGCAGCGCCACCAGCCAGCTAGGGCTGATTGACCAACCCCAGCGCCGCGCCAACCATTCAACACACGCCTGCTTCAATGTGTCTGGCACCGCAGCGTAGCCATAAACGCCATGCTCAACCCGCTGACGGATCGCCTGATCGATCACCGGTGCCACCGCAAAGTCCATGTCCGCCACCCACATGGGGATCACATCCCGTTGCCGGTAGCGGTCCCACTTGACGCTATCGCTGCCCTGCCGGTCCGGCGCCGTGTCAAACCACTGCTCCATGTGCGACTCCTTTCGCCTGCAACCCTACTTTGGCATGGGTCCGACCAACAACGCCGGATCCAACCGCTCCTGAAACCAGTTTAACCGCCAATCCAGATGGGGGCCGGTCACCCGCCCAGTGGCGCCCACCTCGGCGATCACCTCGCCCTGCTTCACCTCAGCGCCAACCTCAACCAACAGCTTACTCAGGTGGATCATGGTTGAGCTGACGCCATAGCCATGATCGATGATCAAGGTGCCACCGGAGTAAAACATGTCGGCCACCGCCAGGGTGATCAGCCCGTCCGCCGGCGCCAGCACGGGCGTGCCGGTGGGCCGGGCAATATCGACACCATAGTGCGGATTGCGCGGCTCACCGTTATACACTCGCTGGCTGCCGTACACGCCGGAGATCCGCCCGGTCACCGGCCAGATAAAGGTTTGCTGCCAATCGTGTCGATCCTCAAAACGCTGGCGGGCCAAGTAGGTCTGCTCCGCATCCTGTGCCGCCCGTTGCTGCGCTTGTGGGTTCGGCTTCATGATCCGCTGGGCGATCCCCTCAATGTGCTGAATGTCATACTCCCGCTTAACCAGCGCGATCTCATGGCGGGACTCCACGCCATCGGCAGCCGTGATCACCAACTGCTGGCTCAACGGCGCCTCGCGACCAAAGCCCAGCACAAACGCCCCGTCCGGCGTCACTGCCACGGGCTCACCATTAAGCGCGACTTGGCTACCGGACGACGCTTGGCCGCGGATCAGGCTCCCCTGGGTCAGCTCACCCTGCAGCTCCAGTGCATGCAGGTTAAAACTGAGACAAATCAATGAAAAAAGGGATAACAATCGGGCCATCATGATGCTCCTCGGATGGGCTTTATCGACGTAAACCGCTATTATTAGCATTGCCCTATCCGCCACTACAAGACGTATATGCCAATGACGAGCACATTGATCAGTAACGCTGAAATTCTAAACGAAGGGATCCGCCAAACCGGCGATCTCTTGATTGAAAACGGTCGCATCGCCAAGATCGGCGGCAGCATCACCGCGCCAGCCGGCGCCACCGTGATCGACGGCACCGGAAAGCTGCTGATCCCAGGCATGATCGACGATCAGGTTCACTTCCGTGAGCCGGGCCTGACCGCCAAAGGCAGCATGGCCACCGAATCACGCGCCGCCGTCGCCGGTGGGATCACCTCCTTTATGGAGATGCCCAACGTGAACCCACAGACCACCAACATCGAAGCACTCGAAGCCAAGTATGACCGCGCGGCCGAGGTGTCCGTCGCCAACTACAGCTTCTATCTGGGGGCGACCAACGACAACCTCGATGTGATCAAAACACTCGATCCCAACGCCGCCTGCGGCATTAAGATCTTTATGGGTGCCTCCACCGGCAACATGCTGGTCGATAACAAAGAAACCCTGGCCGGGATCTTCGCCAACGCCAAGGTGCCGGTGCTGACTCATTGCGAAGACAGCCCGATGATCGCCGCCAACGAAGCCGCCGCCCGAGCCAAATACGGCGAAGCGGTGCCGATCCATCTGCACGGAGAGATCCGCTCCCGCGAAGCGTGCATCAAATCCACCAAGATGGCGATGGAGCTGGCCAAAGAGCACGGCACCAAGCTGCACATTCTGCATATCTCCACCGCAGAAGAGCTGGCGCTGTTTGAAGAAGGCACCTCACTGGCCTCACTCAAGGACGCCAATATTACAGCCGAAGCGTGTGTCCACCATCTGTTCTATAGCGATGAGGACTACCAAACGCTAGGCGCGCAGATCAAATGCAACCCATCGGTAAAGACCGAGCGTGACCGTCTGGCCCTGCTGGATGCGGTACGTCGTGACATCATCGACGTGATCGCCACCGATCATGCCCCACATACCTGGGAAGAGAAGCAAGGCACCTACTTTAAGGCACCATCTGGCGTGCCTCTGGTGCAGCATGCGCTGCTGTCTCTGTTTGAGCACTACCATGCCGGTGCGCTGTCGCTGGAAACCATCGTCCAGAAAACCAGTCATGCCGTGGCTGAGCGCTTCAACCTGAAAGACCGTGGTTACCTGCGCGAAGGCTACCACGCGGATCTGGTGTTGGTGGATCTCAACGCCCCGCAAAAGATCGACAAAGACGATCTGTTGTACAAGTGCCAGTGGTCCCCGCTCGAGGGTCGCACCCTCCGCTCCAGCATCACCGGCACCTGGGTGAATGGTGTCCATGTCTATGACGGTAAACACGCCACCACCGAGCCCGTGGGCCAACGCATGGCGTTTAACCGTTAAGCCATCGCCAGCCCATAACCAAAAGGCCCCTGACTCAGTCAGGGGCCTTTTCCATTATAATGAACGATTATTGCTGCTCGATGCGGATCATCACCCGTCGATTCAACTGACGATCGCGCTCGGTACGATTACTGGCGATGTGCCGTTTCTCGCCATGCCCCTGAGTCAGGATCCGCCGCTCCGGGATCCCCTCACTGATCAACATCGCCTTCAATTCATTGGCCTGCTGTCGGGTCAGTGCCATGTTGGTCACTTCCGAGCTGTAACTGTCGGTGTAGGTATCTATCAAGACCAGATCGGCCGACAGATCCAGCTCAAGAAAATCAATGATCCGCTGCAAGCGCTGCTCCGAGTCCCGGGTTAAGGCGCCGCTCTTATCATGATGGAGGACAGTAAACGCAATATCGTCAAAGCTGTATGGCAGCAAGCCATCCACGCATTCAACAAACGCCTGATAGCCCGGACCGAAGTTGGCCACACTCAAACCAACCGACACCGGACGTTCACTGTGCCAATCTTGGTAAAAGAAGGTTGGCTGCATTCCCTGCTCCAATTCGCCGATCATCATCCACGCATCTTTACGCCCCAACTCTCCATCGAAGTGGCTGTAATAGCTCAGCTGAGTCAGGGTCTTGGCCGTGACCCCGGGGCGCCACGCTGGCGCGACCGAGCGGAGGGTGACCGGAGTCAATTTCTCCGGCTTGCGCAGCATCTGCAAGGAAAAGTTCAGATTCAACTGTTTATGCGCCCGACTGATAAAGCGTGCCTTACCGTAACGCGGGATCTCATGACTGAGCACACACTGCAACGGACTCGACGTTTCCAGTTGCCACTGGGCTTGCTCTATCGGCGCGGCATAGTGCTGGATCCCGCCGTGGCTGCCACAGCTGATCAATACCAAGGCCAATGCCCATCTTCTCATGTTGCACCTCTATTACACTCGCTCGCTATAGCTATCGGCCAAGATGTCAGATCCTTAACAGGCAAATTCACAGAAATCACCGCACGAGCAGGCCTAACCCGGCGGCCGAACACCGCTCGCCCACCCAAGCGATAAAGATGAACCTCAGTCCATTTCATTCATGCCGCGGGTTTGCGATAATCCCCCGCCTGATATCACCGTCGTTGAGATCCATGAGTACGCCAGAATCCCACCTTTTGTCACAACGCTTTCGCGGCTACTACCCAGTCGTTATTGATGTAGAAACCGCTGGCTTTAATGCCAATACCGATGCACTGCTGGAGATCGCCGCCGTAACGCTGAAAATGGACGACGACGGCTGGCTGATCCCGGATCAAACCTTTCATTTTCACGTCGCGCCGTTCGAAGGTGCCAACCTTGAACAGGCGGCACTGGAATTCAATGGGATCACCGAGCCCTTTAGCGCCCTGCGTGGCGCCGTCTCGGAAAAAGAAGCCCTCAGCGAGATCTTCAAAGGGGTTCGCAAAGGCCAAAAAGCCGCTGGCTGTAACCGCTCCATCATCGTCGCGCACAACGCCGCCTTTGACCAAAACTTTGTCAATGCCGCGTGCGAACGGGCCAAGCTCAAACGCAACCCGTTTCATCCCTTCGCGGCGTT
The DNA here is from genome assembly GCF_039543565.1 of Ferrimonas pelagia. Classification (NCBI taxonomy): domain Bacteria; kingdom Pseudomonadati; phylum Pseudomonadota; class Gammaproteobacteria; order Alteromonadales; family Ferrimonadaceae; genus Ferrimonas; species Ferrimonas pelagia. Next base: position 7,928 of record NZ_BAABJZ010000060.1, read on the forward strand.
TGACACCGCCACCCTCTCTGGCCTGGCCTTAGGACAGACGGTGCTAGCAAAAGCGTGCCGAGCAGCCCAGATCCCATTCGACAACAAAGAAGCCCACTCGGCGCTGTACGACACCGAGCGAACTGCCGAACTGTTTTGTCATATCGTCAATCGCTGGAAGGCGCTCGGCGGCTGGCCGATGGTCGCACCAACCGCGGACGCCAGCGACGCAGCAACAAGCTGATCGCAACAAACACAAAAAAACCGCCATTCGGCGGTTTTTTTACAAGCAGTGTTCGCTCTTACAGCTGATCGGCATTCTCTGACAAGAAGCGCGCCACGCCATCTGGCGACGCGTCCATGCCCTCTTTGCCCTTCTCCCACTGGGCCGGGCAGACTTCGCCATTCTCTTCGTGGAACTGCAGCGCGTCGATCATGCGCAGCATCTCATCGACATTACGGCCCAGAGGCAGATCGTTCACGACTTGGTGACGGACTTGGCCGTCCTTATCGATCAAGAAGGAGCCACGGAACGCCACACCGGCTTCCGGATGCTCAACATCGTACGCCTGGCAGATCTCATGCTTCACGTCTGCCACCAGTGTGTAACGCACAGGACCGATACCACCGTCTTCGACTGCAGTGTTACGCCACGCATTATGGCTAAATTGGGAGTCGATGGAGACACCGATCACTTCCACGCCGCGGCTCTGGAACTCTTCGATGCGATGATCAAAGGCGATCAACTCAGAGGGGCAAACAAAGGTGAAGTCCAGAGGATAAAAGAACACCACCGCTGGCTTACCTTTGATGGCGGTTGCCAGGTTAAATGCATCAACGATCTCGCCGTTACCCAAAACCGCTGCAGCAGTGAAATCCGGTGCCTGACGGCCAACTAATACGCCCATGTTAAATCTCCCAATTATTGGTAATAGATCCAAAAGTTAACATTTTTGCTAACCAATGCACCCATTATAAGGAGCAACTTTAACCAAACAAGCACTAGGATCGATCAGTTTCTCGATTGCACCGTTTGAAATTTTGCATCTAGCAAAACCGTAAGAGTATGTTAGGGCGCATAAAAGCGCGTTGCTCCAGCTGTGTCCTAGGCCGCTTCCAGAGGCCAGATCCTCGCTTCCAGAGGCCAGCACGCCGTCTCGCCGTGGCATAAACCGCCGCCCTATGCCGACTCGCATACCAAAACCTCCTCCCAATGCTCCCCCGTTGTCTGCCACATTGCACTGAGGTCGTTAAAGACGCGCTAACACAACGACCCTCATGCGCGCCACATCCACACAACCCAACCCTCTCATTGAGCCACCGCGTGACTCACATTCGACAACAAGCTCGAACAATCCACAACAGATATCACCTTGTCTGCATAATAATGTGGCAATTTCCTCTAGCCTACTGGACAGAGGCACAAAAGGCCTTAACATGGGGCGGCCTAAAACAATAATTCCGATAATAAAACCATAAGCGAGAACCTTTTTAGTTATGAATGCTGTCATTGTGGCCGTTGTGCTGATGTTGGCCCTCAGCCTTGCCCGCGTAAATGTGGTGATCGCCCTGATCATCAGCGCGATGGTTGCTGGCCTAACCGCCGGTATGGGGATCAACGAAACCATCTCTGCCTTTAACACCGGCCTGGGCGGCGGGGCTGAAGTTGCCTTGGCCTACGCCCTGCTTGGTGCGTTTGCCGTGGCGCTCGCGCATACCGGGATCACCGATCTGCTCGCCCGCACCATCATCCAACGACTTGGCAAGACGCCAGACGCCAAAGCCATCATCAAGGTGCGGATCATGCTCTTGATGGCGATCCTGGCCATGGCTGTGATGTCACAAAACCTGGTTCCGGTGCACATCGCCTTTATCCCGATCCTGATCCCGCCGCTGCTACACGTGATGGAATCCCTGAAACTGGATCGGCGATTGGTTGCCTGTCTTATCACCTTCGGCTTGGTCACCACTTACATGGCGGTGCCGCTGGGCTTTGGCCTGATCTTCCAAGAAGGCCTGTTGCTGCAGAACCTGCTCGGCAACGGTTTGCAAGAGTTGGTCGACAACAACACCATCGCGCCACTGCACGTCAACGACGTTGCGTCCGCCATGACCATTCCGGCACTGGGCATGTTTATTGGTCTGCTGATCGCGATCTTCGTCAGCTACCGTAAGCCACGCGAATACAGCGTGGATAAGACCCTGGCTGCCGAGCCTGAGCATACCGAGCTGAACCCACGCCGCATCGCCGTCGCCTTTGCCGCGATCGCATTGGCCTTGCTGGTGCAGCTATGGACCAGCTCGATGATCTTCGGTGCCTTGGTCGGCTTCGTCGTCCTATCCATCGGCGGGATCGACAAAGCGGAGATCAGCGCGCAAGACGCCTTCACCCGCGGTGTGCATATGATGGCCAACATCGGCTTTATCATGATCGCCGCCAAAGGCTTTGCCGAAGTCGTTAAGTCCACCGGTGAAGTGTCCATGCTGGTTGAGTCGGTACAGGGCATGATCGGCGACAACATGGCGCTGGCCGCACTGCTGATGCTGGTCGTCGGTTTGGTGATCACCATGGGCATTGGCTCGTCGTTCTCCACCATTCCGATCATCGCCACCATCTACGTGCCACTGGGCCTAAGCTTTGGCTTCTCGGTTGCGGCCATCATCGCATTGGTGGGTACCGCCGCTGCGCTGGGTGATGCCGGCTCGCCAGCATCAGACTCCACCTTGGGGCCAACCTCAGGTCTGAACGCCGACGGTCAGCACGACCACATTCGTGACACCGTGATCCCCACCTTCATCCACTTCAACCTGCCACTGATTGGCTTCGGTTGGATCGCGGCGATGGTGCTGTGATCAGCCAAACCTAACAGACGCCAAGCCCCGCTCCGTCGGGGCTTTTTACTGCCTCAAAGTCACTCAAACACCCTAGGTGCTTCGCTCTCCCGCCTTTTTTGTTATCCTAGCCGGCCTCGATTTTAGCCTGGTGTCTTATGGCTTACACATTGCGCCCCTACCAGCAGGAAGCCGTTGACGCCGTCCTGCAACACTTTCGCCGCAAACGCACCCCTGCGGTCGTGGTCCTACCGACCGGTGCAGGCAAAAGCCTGGTGATCGCTGAGCTGGCCCGCCTCGCTCGCGGTCGCGTCTTAGTGCTGACTCATGTCCAAGAACTGGTGCAACAAAACCGCGAAAAATTTGCCAGCTTTGGGTTGTCCAGCTCCATCTACTCAGCGGGGCTGGGCCAGAAAGACACCAGCGCCAAGGTGGTATTTGCCTCCGTCCAGTCATTGGCCCAGATCCGCGATCAGCTCACTGAGCCCTACTCCATCGTCATTATCGATGAATGTCACCGCATCAGCTTAGAGGACGACAGCCAGTATCAAGGGCTACTCAACCGACTGGCCCAACTCAACCCGAAGCTCTGTGTCCTCGGCCTGACAGCCACGCCCTATCGGCTCGACAGCGGCTGGATCTATCAACGCCATTGCAAAGGCACCCTGCGCAGCGTCGAGCCAAAGCCTTTTGCCGACTGTGTGTACGAGCTGCCCATCGGCCATTTGATCAAAGCCGGCTACCTGACGCCGCCCACCGTGGTCGATGGCGCGCTCGCCAGTTGGCTGCTGCCCGATGCCAATGGCGATCTGCCTGATATCCACCCCGAGCATCGCGGGCGAGCCACGGCACTGATCTGCGAACAAATCGTCGAGCAGGCCCAACAGCGCGAAGGGATCATTGTGTTTGCCGCCACCGTCCTGCATGGCAAAGAGATCGTCAGCCGTCTGCCTGCCGGACAATCGGCCCTGATCACGGCCGATACCGCCAAGCCAGATCGCGCCGCCATCATTGCAGACTTCAAAGCAAAGCGATTGAAATACCTGGTTAATGTCTCAGTGCTGACCACTGGCTTCGATGCCCCTCATGTCGATCTGATCGCCCTAATGCGGCGCACCGACTCCGTTGCCCTGTTCCAACAAATGGTGGGCCGCGGGCTGAGACTGAGCGAAGGCAAAAAAGATTGTCTGGTGCTCGATTACGCCGGCAATGGCTACTCCCTGTATTCGCCCGAGGTCGGCGAGCCTCGGCCTCACAGCGACACAGTACCCGTTGAGGTCCCATGCCCTAAGTGTGGTCACGCGAACGCCTTCTGGGGCCGCCTGGACGAAGCAGGCTTGCTTACCGAGCACTTTGGTCGACGTTGTCAGGGCTCCGACCAACTCGATGGCAAGATCCTGCAATGCGACTTCCGCTTTCGCTTTAAAGAGTGCCCAGATTGCATGGCAGAGAATGACATTGCAGCCCGGCAATGTCATTGCTGTGGCAAGCAGTTGGTCGATCCGGATAAGCGACTCAAAGAGGTGCTACAACTGAAAGACTACAAGGTGTTGCGCTGCAGTGGTGTGCTGCTCGAGGCGGCCACCGGCAAAGATGGCAAGCCACGCATCCAGGTGCGCTGGTTTGACGAGGATGGCGATGAGGTCAATCGCCCTTTCGGCTTTGACTCGCCCGGCCAAAAAGGGCATTTTTATCACCAGTTCATACGCAATCACCTGAAGAATCCCGGACAGTCATTACGCCTCAACACGGTCGATGACGTGATCCGCCACCAGCACCTGTTTCGTCATCCGGATTTTGTTATCGCCCGGTTGGAAAAAAAGCGCTTTTGGAAAGTGATTGAGTGTGTATTTGATTACAAAGGCCGATACCGCACCGCCGAAACTGCATATTGACGGCGGCGATTATGGTATAACGGCTCTATCTAGAAAATGGAGTACCCGCATGTTTGTAGTAATTTTTGGTCGACCTGGCTGCCCATTCTGCGTCCGCGCAAAAAAGATCGCTGAAACCCTGACCGAGTCCCGTGAAGACTTTAAATTCCGTTACGTTGATATGCATGCTGAAGGCGTAACCAAAGAAGAGCTGGAAAAAACCGTGGGTAAGCCGGTTAATACCGTACCGCAGATCTTTGTTGATCAAGATCACGTTGGTGGTTGTACTGAGTTTGAAGCCTACGCTAAAGAAAACCTAGGCCTGTACGCATAACCGTATAACGACAAAGGCCAGCCGCAAGGCTGGCCTTTTCATTTCATTACCCCTGTTACAGGGCGTATTTAAACGAGACCATGAAGCGGTTCAGCTCGCCGTCTTCCCCACCTGTCTTCTCATTGTTGGCGTACAGCCACTCCGCCCCGATGGTCACCGGCTTCACCGGTGAGTACAGCAGGTTAATATTGCCACTGTAGGCGCTTTCGTTCGCCGAGCCCATCAAGGAACTGTCATAGTCGGCCTCAAAGGCCGATACCGTCGCGTTGGAGCGCCACTTGCTGCTCCACCAATGCTGATAACTGACAAAGCCACTGACCGAAGACACGGTATCCAACGAACCATCGGCACTCACCACCGCCGCGTTCGCGTAGTTCAGGGCAATATAGCGCCCGATGCCATCGCCGTAGTTGAGCATGAACTTCAACTTGTCATCCCCCATCACCGGCACGACACCGGCAAACGAGACACCATAGCCGAACTCACTCTCATCCAGACTCATCGCGCCATTGCCGCCAATATTGACGGTCTCCTCGATCTCCAGCTGACGCAGCACCGCAGCCACGGAAAAACTGGCATCGCCGGATGTAAAGTTATAGCGGCCAACCACGTCGGGCACGTAATTGGAGTCCGACTCGATCCGGCCTCCGGTCGCATAGTCGGTCAAGGTGGTCTTGGGGTTCTCGATAGCAAACTGGAAGCCCCCCATAGTGTAGCGCAGCAACCCCTGTCGGATGAATGGCGTCCCCTCCGCCGCACCGACAAAATCCAATGCTTCAGGCAGCGCACCCGGGTTTTGGAACGTACTCCAAGTCTGCCCGGCCGTCCAGTTGTCGAACGTCACCGTGGCGTGACGCAAACGGGGCGAATAGCTGTTGGACACCCGCTGGTTACCGTCGCTGTGGGTAAAGAAATCCAACTCCAGGAAGAACTTTAACTTATGCCCGCCCAGATCATTAGCCGAAGTGAAGTTAAAACGCGTCTCTCGAGCTTGGAAGTCCGTCACGGTATTGCCACGGCTACTATCGCCAAAAATGGTACCCGGCACATAGAATTGCCGTGATAAGCTGTCGTCGCTGGGCGCACCATTGTCATAATGGCTCACCATAAAGTCCGTCTTTACATAGCCACCAAAGCTGTGCTCCGAGGCGGCATACGCCGACGAAGTGATCCCTGCAATGGCTAGCGCTAAAATACTTTTACACAGTGTGGATCTATTCACGTCCATCTCTCCCTGTCATTGTGATCTTGCTGAAAATCGATCAGTCTTAATATCCGGCAATCACGAGTGAATTCGTATTAGCAAAAGGTCTGAACCTCACTCACATTGTCGCGATCGCCACCATTACAATAGTACAGAGAGTGAATGCCGCTCGAGCTGGCGTAAAAAAACCGCACTTTTATTTTCGCTGTGCAATAGATACGACAAAGCCGCCACTCCATGAGTCGCGCTAATAGAAAATGATGGGGAAAAGAGATGGTGGGTCGTGAAGGATTCGAACCTTCGACCAATTGGTTAAAAGCCAACTGCTCTACCAACTGAGCTAACGACCCATATTGTGGTGTTGCGCCTTCTTCACTAACCGCGAAAGAAGTGGTGGGTCGTGAAGGATTCGAACCTTCGACCAATTGGTTAAAAGCCAACTGCTCTACCAACTGAGCTAACGACCCATATTGTGGTGTTGCGCCTTCCTTCACTAA
>NZ_BAABJZ010000061.1:0-15376 GCF_039543565.1 Ferrimonas pelagia
ATGACCACATTGTCGACCAGGTTGCAGATGCTTGGAACAGCTTTCGAAAAGATGCAGAACAAGTGCGGCATCTTTGCAGCAGGGAATGGGCCAGACTGACCAAATAGATAATGGAATTGGTATAACGGACCTCTATCCCTGAACTCGTAAGCAAGCCCACCCAGCCACCTCGATGGCACTTTATCTAACCTAACAGCGTCGATCCGACGACCGCTCCGAGTCCCGGTCATCGCTCCCCAAAAGACTCAAGGTCGACTCACAAAGCCACCCGCCCAAACCGAAGGGACAAAAAAGGGCACTCAACGAGCGCCCTTTGAAAAATCAACTTAGGTTAAGCCAGCGCGGCCTTATCGATGCCAACGACGACGCCATGCCAACCCCATGATGACAATAAGCCAGAGTGATAAGGCGCCACCGGACGACTTTTTGCCCGTATCTGGCTCATCAGGATCAATGGGCTCCTCCGGTTCCTCCGGCTCATCGGCGAACACCCAAGCTCTCATTGGATCATCCTCAAAGGGATCGGCCGCGTCATGAATACCATCACGATCGCTGTCCACTGCCCAGTCTTTGCTGGAATTTAACTGCGTGGGCTCCGTGACCAGACTCGTTGATGTTGGTATCAGGCGTTGGCTGCGATTATCGCCCCAACTGAAGAGCTGCCCTTGCTGGTCGACGGCCATCACACCATCAAAGCCCAGTTGAGTGTGCTGCCAAACACAACGAATGAGGTCACACCCGGTGGGTAACTTCCGTGGCTGGTGGATGGCACTACCATCTCCCTGGCCCGACTGCCCGGCGTTGTTATTGCCCCACAACCACAGACTGTCGTTATTCTGTTGAGCCAAGGAAACATTGCCTGCTGCGCGAAGTCCGGTCCAGCGCGTTGACTGGCCGACACGACTCGGGATCAACCGTGGGCTGCTGTCATCCAATCCCAATTGACCATCAGCATTGGCGCCCCAACTCCACAAACTACCATCCGCGGCAATGGCCAGTGAATGCGATTGACCGGCAGAGATCCGCACCCAATCCGACGCTTGCCCGACCTGAACCGGTTGCGACTGCACCAACAGATCTCCCTGGCCCAATTGCCCTTCGTCGCCCTGCCCCATGGCAAACAATCGACCCAGCTCATCAATCAACAGCAGGTGATCCTGACCGGCTGCGATCTTAGACCAACGGCGTGACGCATCTACCTGTACAGGTGCAGTGATGCTTTCATCTTGGCCCGGTATCAGGCCCCAGCCCCACAGCTGGCCATCAAGATCCAACGCCACCGTGTACGCAGCGCCGGTTGCCACTTGCAACCAAATCGACTCCTGCGCCAACGGCGTGAGCGTTGTCCGCGCCGTCCGATCAGAGAGCCCTAACTGGCCGAGATCGTTCGAGCCAATGCCATACAAACGGCCCTCAACATCCAACGCCATCAGGTGACTTTCGCCGGCCGCAATGGTTCTGAACATCGCATCACCTGACAGGGTACGAAGCCCAACAGATGCACTGTCATCCGGCCCCGCGCCTTGGAGCTGCAAACGCCCCTGATTATCGAGCATGGCACTAAATGACTGCGCCAGCGCCAAACTGGAGCCGCCCAGCTCAGGCTTCAGGAACTGGCTAAAATCCTTATCCGCTTTATCACGCGGGGCTGGATCAACAAAGTTCGCTACGCCATCGCCGTCGATGTCAGGATCACTATTGTCACCAATGCCATTGCCATTGCTGTCTTGGCTTTCGTTTGGATCCAACGGGAAGGCATCGTCTCCGTCGAGCACACCATCACCATCGGTATCCGGATTGCTAGGATCCGTTCCGGATTCATACTCCTCACGGTTGGTTAGGCCATCGTCGTCCCAATCCTCATCGGCATCGCGGGGATCAAACGGATTGAGTCCATGCTCCAGCTCCCAATAATCGGGGATCCCATCGCCATCCACGTCAGACGGTGCATTGATCACCGGCATTGGGGCGATCGTCACTGGCTGCTCGTTCAACTGCAGGTTGCCCAGTGATAACGCACTCTCAAGAGCTGTCGAACGAGTGAAGTTGAGGGTCAATACCGAGCCATTGGCCGGCAAGGGTTTCGCTGACGCCATAGCGATCTGCAGGCGTCCCGGTGTTTGCCCATTGATCACCGCACTCCAATCTTCAGTCACCACCCCTTGCGATACCTGCTGCAAGCTAACGTGTGCTGGGTCAAACTCGAAGATGGCGTCGATGGCGGACACCTGACTGTTCACCCCGCCAACATACAGATCCAATGCTATCAGTCCATCCGCTAGCTCACGACGGTTGTAAAGCAGTGCAGTGGCATCGGATTGCTGGCTCATCGCGTCGCCAGACACATTGCCGGACGGATCGCCCATCAACCAACCGATAAAGTCCTGCCCTCCGAGGTCGGAGTGCAGATCATCATATTGGTAGCTGGCCGGTGAGAAGCCCCACATGGCGGGCGTTCCAGGCAGCGGCAAGCTGGTCAAGCCAGCGGCAAACTCCAAGACTGCATTGGCTTCCATCGCCATGACGCTGCCATCGCCATTAAGATCCGCTGCCATCAGAGCAAAGCCTGTGAGCGACTCACTGCCTGTGATGTGTTTGAGCATCAATGAGGCATCGTAAGCGGTGATCGCCTCGCTGCCTTGTTCGCGGGTTGCATGCAAGGTGTGGGCGCCAGAGCGCACACCTGCCAAGGCGTACTGTCCTTGCTCATTGGTTTTGCTTAATGACGTACCGTTATCAAGCACCACTTGGGTGTCTGCCAGTGCGTGACCTAACCAGTGCGTGATGCCACCGGTTAAGGCATATCCGGCCACGACGGACACGGAGCCTGAGTAACGCGTGGTCTCGATGGCACCGTCATTCAAGGCCGCCCTGACTACGTCGATATCACCGGACATGTCTTCGTTGCCGATGACCGTGAACTCCAACATCACCAGGCTACCGTCACCGACAGCACTGCTGCCTCCGCTCGCCGCAGCCAGACGCAACTGACCATCGGCTGGCTGGTGATCGCTCAGACTCCAGGCGGAGGCCAAAGCCCCCTTGCGCACCTGCTCCAAGCGCAGCAAGCTGCTATCAAAATCAATATCCAGCTCAAACGCCTTCAGGCCGGAAACATTGCTGACACGGACAGGCACGTCCAAGGTTTGGCCATATCCCGCTTCAAAGTCGGCGATCCCCACCGTCACATCGGCGGACTGGAAGGTAAACCCACCGGCCAATCGACCTGACTTGTCATCTGGGTTAGTCACCACCACATCAACCGTGCTCGGCACCTGAGGTCCACTAATACAGCGCAATTCACTGCCGCTGATCAACTGCGGCGCTTCACACTCACTTTCTCCCAGCTTGATGCTGGCACCGGATTTAAAGTTGCTGCCCACCAGTGTCAGCTCAGTACCGCCAGTGGCCGGGCCGGACGTCGGTGACAATTGGGTGATCACCGGGGCATCATTCACCACGATGCGATGGGGCGTGGCGGAACGCCCACTGTAGGCGTAGCTGGTGCCGTCGGTGGCCTCAATGTAGTACTCCACCCCCGGGGCCTGGACCACGCTACCGGGAACGGTGGCGCGATAGACGCTGTTTTGCTGACTGGTCATCGCCAGCGTCTGATAGCTCCCCTGACCCTGAGTGCGGTAGTAGAGGCTCACCCCTTGCACCGCAATGTTGTCGGTGACCGTGGCTTGCACCAAGACATTGGCACCGTAACCCGCCGATACCACCGGCGTATGGCTGATCACAGGCGGAACCGTATCCACCGGCGTCGCTGAAGCGGTATTGGAGGGATCGGACTCCCCAGCCGCCGACATCACCCGGAACTGGTAGTAATACAGTTGTCCCGGCTCGACGTTTTCATCCCGATAAGTACGGGTTTCGTTGTCGATCATCGACTGATGAATGCGTTGGTAGCCGCTATTGGCCTCAGTAGAGCGATACAGGTTAAACCCGTACAGGGTCTCGAAATCATCCTGCGACCAAGACAGCTCGACAAAGCCTTCACCGCCACTGGCTTGCAGGTTCAAGGCTTCCAAACCGCCACTGGCCACATGGAAACGGTAGCGGGCATAGTCATTGCCGGTCACCAGCCAGGCGTCATCAGCGGCGACCGCTCCTTGAATGCGCGCGTATTGATAGCCGTCGGAGGCCACCGGCGAGATATGCACCTTGCCTTGCCAAGTACGAGCGTCGATCCAGTCACCCGCCACCGGGAAATCGGTGTAAGGAAAATCCGGACCGAAGAACACCTTGGGCTGAACGTCGGTGTCCATATCTCGGTTAAACTTGGCCCGCCAGATCATCGCCTCGGCACCAAACTTGCCGTCCGGACGGGGGTTGCCATCGCCATCGAGCAGTTGCAGATCGGCGACAAAGGGGTAAGCGGACTCCGGCGCGTCGATCAGGATCGGATCCAGCTTGGCCACATTGCGGTTAAAGTCATCGTGATAGTCGACCACGGTATGGTCGATCAAGGTCTGACTGGTGGTGCCCCAGAAGTTGCCGCTGAAGTCCTCATACGCCTTATCGCCACTGCGGGTAGCGGTTTCGATCTGCATCCAACGGTCGGGGTTCGGGTCCCAATAGCGGTTCAAGATGGCGTTATTGCGGAAGGCACTGTCGGACTGGAAATCGGTCTCGATAAACAGCTCAAGCGCGGAACGAACCGTGTTGACGCCTGGGTCCGTTTCCAGCTCAAGAATAAAGGCGTCGGTGGTGTAATCAGGGCGAACGCGTTCATTTTTCAGCGTTCGATATTCTATGCCCCAGGAGCGCTTGAATTCCTGATAATCAACTGGCTGATATTTACAGGCGTATTGATATCCTCCTAGACAACTTTCAAACCACGACTGTTTCTGGTTTATTACCCACTGCGCGTCTGTTTCAGCATTAGCACACTGGTAATAGTTATCAGAGCGACACGCTTCATAATTATCATAGCCTTGGTTTTTGAGCATTGAATCGAGGCGATACCATGCATGATCGTCTGCAAATTTAGTCAACCTCTGTTCAAGCCACTCCTCGGTAAGCTCACCTTCCGGCTCAAAGTCGCAAGCGGCAGGGTCGGTACCAGAACCTCCGCAATTTATATCCCACTTCCGTTCTTCGAGCTGTCTATGCAAATAGGGTAAGAATGGCTGAACGCCATCAATGGTCACCACTTCCGGATCATGGCTGTGGTTCGGCCAGTAGACTTGCCCATCCAAGAAATCGTAAGTAGGAGACTCCCCATTGCTCCAAACATAGTCACCGCTTTCCTGCAGGACATAGCCGACATTAGCCCGGCTACTCCATTCATCCCACTGATCACTCTTAAAGCCATACAACCAATCTGAGATGGCATCAAACTCTGCCTCATCCGAAACCGTCAGCAGGTGGCCATTAGCAGACAGGCTATCAACAAAACGCTGTGCGTCCTGCCAATTCCAACCAGACAATGAAGTTCGATAGTATATTTTGCCATTATATGCTAGAGGTGCTTCAACACTATAACTAGCCGACATACTTGTAGGCTTGTATAATTTAGAAGCCGCCAGACCATCATAAGATGTACTTTTCACATTACCTAGGAAAGTATTGTTAGAGCCGACTTCGTCGTAGCTGCTTACACTAACTTCTCCGTCACTGAAGTAATATGCATGAACATTTTGTACAAAAGAGTTATCAATTAGACTACCAGAAATACTCCTTGGTAATCTAACGTGAGAATAATAGTACCACTGCGCTGGATATCCCAATCCGGTAAAGCGACTATTATATACTTCGGAACCGTATATTTTGATCGATGACTCGTACTCCCAATATGTATCTGGATTCCTCGTATAATAGAGGTGCAAAGACTCTTGACCTCGTTTAAACTCAACGCGATCAAACTTGGCATTAGTGTATTCATCTAACTTTATATTTGTTAGTTCTGCAAACTGTACATCAATGTTTGATCCTCCCGAGGTTCGAATTACCACCATACGGTCGGGAAACAATGTTGAAGGTGCCAAGACCACAGGCGCATCCGCCGTTCCTTCGACGATAAGCGAACCATCCACTTGGAGATAGCTGTTTTTAAACTGGGCATAGACGTCATCCGGTTGACTGCCCCAAAACTGCACCTGCACACCGGGGCCCATTTTTAACGTGGTCCCAGCTTCGATCAACACCGGCTTGTCGATGATATACAGCGCATTGGCATCCAGGGTGATCACCCCATCGGCCACGCCGTCGGTATCTAAGTCGCCGCCCGGAGTACCGGGCAGATCCCCCGATAGGATAGAGGGCAATTCGATCCCTCTGCTCACCAACAGCTGGAATTCGCTTTGGAACTGATAAGTGTTGCTGTCATCCGGATCCAGGCCGTTCTGCGCGGTAAAATTCACCTGGAAATTGATGACGTGATTGTTGGGCGTATCTTCGCGAACCCGGAAGCGGAACGGATTTTCCACCCCGGTGACCACGCCTTCGCCGTCGTAGATCAAACCGTTATCGTCATTGCCAAAGGTGCCGACTGAGTTGTAGTTGACACTGTCAATGAGCCACTCGACGTAAGGATCCGGCCCGATCGCGCCATCGACTTGTGCCGCCACCGTCACCTGCACATTGTCCGCCTGACCCCATTGGTTACGGACGATCAGCGCCAGATCAATGGTCTCACCCGCGTCCACCTTGCCGTTGTTGTTATTGGCGTCACTGGTGGCTTTTTCATCCCACAGATAGTGCTCCAGATAGCTCAACTGTGGCTTGGGCGTATTGGTCAACGCCTGATAAGCATCCACACTGTGATAGCTCAGCGGCGCTTTTTTCGGATCATAGGTAATGCCCTGCGTGACCTGACCGGTGGCCGCCACCTGACCCATGATAAAGCGTGAGGAATACTTGGCTTTATCGTCAAACCGGGTACGCACCAGCGCTGCAATGCCGGATACCACAGGCGCCGCCATCGAGGTACCGTCCCACTTGGCGTAACCGCCACCGGGAATGGTGGATAGGATATTACTGCCCGGCGCCATCAACTCATATTCGACGTTATCATCGGCGATGCAATCCCAGTTGGAGAAACCCGCCAGCTTATCGCCGTTGCCATTAGGGAATTCGGCTTCAGCCATCACGCCGACCACCCACGGGTAGGCCGCCGGATACATGCGCTCAAAGTTCAGCGGATCACAATACGGATCGTTGGTTCTGCCGTTATTACCCGCAGAGGCCACCAACACTGCTTGGCCAAACGCCAGCCCCAATGCGTCCTGCTCCGCCTGAGAATAACCGGTGCCACCAAAGGACATGTTGATCACATCCGCGCCATGCTCCACCGCGTAGTGAATGCCCTCGGCAATGTCGGCCGAGGTCAAAATGCCGGTGTACTGGGCGGCCTTGATCGCCATGATCTTCACATTGTGGGCAATGCCCACGCCGCCCTCACCGTTGTTGGCACGGGCGGCGATGATGCCAGCCACATGGGTTCCGTGGCCATGGTCGTCCATGGGATCCCCGTTGTGATCCCAACTGGAGCCCAATACAGAGACGCCGTGGATGTCATCAACAAAGCCGTTGCCATCGCTGTCTTGGCCGTTGGCGGTCTCGCCCTGATTGACCCACATATTAAGCTTGAGATCCGGATGGGTATAATCCACCCCGGAGTCGATCACCGCTACGACGATGTCGCCATGTCCACCGGTCGGAAGGTCTTTGCCTTCCAAGTAGGTCCATGCCTCCGGCGTTTGGGTGCTGGGGATATGCCACTGCTCGGCATAACGGGGATCGTCAAAGTCACTGCTGCTGACGGCCGGTTTACCAGTCAATGCCCGCACCTGTGGCTCTTCAATCCATTCAATGTCAGATCGCGCCGCCAACTGTGTGATCAGCGCCTCTCTATCACCGCCACGAGGCAGTTTGGCGCGATACCAACGCGCTAGCTGTTTGCGCGCTTGCTGTTCCTGATCAGACATGGCGCCGAAACGGCGCATGCTGTTGACGCCCGCCTTAAACAGCGGCTCCATCTCCAGTCCGGCAACGGCGCTGGTTAACTCAACTTGTGGATCAACGCTGAAGCGACTTATGCCATCGGCGGGCGCCATCTTTATCAGCAACTCCTGACCGACGCTGTCACAATCCTTGCCTTTACAGCGAAGCACCTTTTTTTCCGGATCAAAGCGTTGATCACCAAAAGGCTCTAACGAGCGATAGGGCCCACGGAACTGCGCGCGTTTGGCCATCTCTACCGGATCGGGCAGGCTGACGCCCTTTGTCACTTCCTCGATCGCAACCGGGATCGGTGCAACCGTAGCGTCGTCGACAGCCTGAACCGTGTTGGCCGCCAACCCGCTGCAAAACAGCCAATTAGCCGACAACACCATCGCCCAAGAGTGAGCTAACCTCATATTAACATCCTGTTTTTATTGGTAATCCTTCGTGCATAGTACAGGATAGAAAAGCGAAGTTAATGTGTTGAATCTGATTGCCGTCACTCTTGTTACTAAGATGCAATTGCCGGAATGTTTTGCTCTCTCGACGGAAGAGTACGACCACATCCACTCATGCACTTGCGCGAGTGACTGCAGATATCCTTCTCAGCAGCCCAGCTGAATGACTTCAAAGCCAGATCAACTGCTCAGGGTTAAAACCCAGAGCCCGAGCCTGAGCGATAAATTGCAGCTTGATCGCCTCGGGTACGCTCTCGCTGCGGGCCAACAGCCACAGATAGCCGTTAGTGTTGCCACTGATAAAGGCGTATTGATAGTTGTCATCCAGCCAGAACACCGCGTAGCTGCCATAAAACGGGCCGAAGAAGGAGACCTTCAGATGCGCCGTGTCCGGCGTACCGACGAAATAGGCTTTGCCCTGGGCTTCACGCCATTCCCCCGTCTGCGTATCCCAGCCGCGGTTGATCACCCGCACGCCGCCATCGTCACGCATCGAGTAGGTCGCGCTGACTTGGCTGAGGCCACGCTCAAATGAATGATCCAGCCGGGCAACCTCGTGCCAGGCCCCCAGATAACGGTTCAGCTCAAACCCTTTGACTGGCTCAACCCCAGCGGGCAACCCCGTACAAGCCACCAGCAGTGGCAACCAACACATCAAGCATAATCGCAGACCGCGCATCCCCTATCCCCTGAACTCGTTTGTTTTATCTCTCTCAGTACGCAGTATGAACCATCGGGATCACCCATGCCGCTCCTCCCCACAGGGATCAGCCCAGCCCATCCGTCAACAACCCTGAGCTTCGGTTTCCCCCCAATGACCTAAGCTTACAAGCCACACCCGCAGTTGTAAGCGACGGAGTTGTTGTATGTGTCGATATATCCATTGGGGTTGGCTGATCGCAGCGCTCTGGCTGACGCCCGTGCACGGCTACGATCTCTCTTGGTCCGCCTTTGCCGATCGCACCGAGCCTCAGCCGTTAGCGGGTGCGATCTTATCCGGCGAGCGCTACATCTTCATCGACATCGACAGCGGCTTGGAGCAGGTTCGCTTCGCCATCGATGGCGTCGACGAACAAACTGAGAACAATGCCCCGTGGGATCTGGCAGGCACCGAGTCCAATCGCCAAGCGCGCCCCTTTGATACCGGCCAGCTCAGCAATGGCCTGCATGTGATCAGCGCCACCTTGTTCCCCACTCAGGGGGATCCGATCGAGCTGAGCGCCACTGTCACCATCGATAACGAGGCAAGCCAACTGGCACTGCAACTGCAGCCCAGCACGATCACCCTAACCGGTTCCAGTGGTGAATTGCTCAGCGGCGTGTCCACCCTGTCGAGCTCCGGCGGCCAAGCGGCTGCCTTTGCCTTCAGCGAGAACGCGCCTTGGCTCAGCGTCAGCGCGGACAGCAACGTGCTGCCAAGCGAGCTGATCATCGCAGCCGATACCAACGAGCTGACCGCTGGCAGCTACCAGGCGGATATCAGTCTCAGTGCCGATGGTCATACCCCAACCAGCCTGACCGTCCAACTGACCGTCGGCGCCCTGTCCGATCACGCCCCGCAGCTGCACCTCGCGTGGGATCAGGGCAGCGACAGCTTCACCGCCGTCTGGTTCAGCGCCAACGACGGCACCGACTCCCTGCTCCAGTACCGCGCCAGTGGGGCCTCGCAATGGCAAAGCGCCAGTGGCAGCGTGCGCCACAGCAACGCCGACGGGCTCTACCATCAGGCCACCGCCAGCGGTTTGAGCCCCAGTACCCTGTACGATTACCGGGTGCAGATCCGGCCGCAAAGCGTCAGCCAGATCTACCAAACCCAAAGCGCGCCGGCCTCAGGCAGCGAGTGGGATCTGCTCTACTTTGCCGATACCGGGCTGGTGGGGCGCGGCGACGGACTGGCGACCAGAACCCAAGCGGTGATCGATGCCATGACCGCCATGACCCCTGAGCTGCTGCTGCCCGGCGGTGACTTGATCTACTACAACACCGACAACCGCTACGGCACCCTCGAGCGCAGCATCGATGCCTGGTTTGATCAGATGTACGAGATCGCCAGCCGGGTGCCCATGATGCCCACCTGGGGCAATCACGAGATCATCCTCAACGAAGGCTTTGAGCCTTGGCGTGCGCGTTTCCCGACGCCCGCAGGCTGGGACAATGGCCGCATGTACGCCTTTGACGTCGACAACGTGCATTTCATTGCGGTGTACGGGCTGCGAGAAAACTTCCCGATGCCGGACGAGGCGCTGCAATGGTTAACCGCGCACTTTAACGAGATCGCCGGCCGAGGTTACCGCTGGATCGTGCCCTATTTTCATGCCGCCCCGTTTTCCAATGGCGCCAACCACCCCGACGCGAAGGATCTGCGCGCCCAGTTGGCGCCGCTGTTTGAAGCCCATGGTGTCAAGTTGGTGCTGACCTCGCACGACCAATCGTTTGAGCGCACCTTTCCCTTGATTGACGTGCCGAAAAACAACACCCCAACCAGCGATTCGCTCAGCTGTTACACCCGCAATGATGGGATCAGCTGGGTCAAGATCAGCCCCGCTGGCAAGCTGAGTAATCGCAACGCCGGCTTCTCTCCCTGGCGAGACGATCCCGCGCCTTACTGGACCGCCGCGCGCGACAACAGCATGCACCACTTCGGTCAGTTGGTGTTTGCCGCCAATGGCGACATGATCATGAACACCTATGGCGTGCTGGCCGGGCAACCGGTTCAGCTCACCGACCAGTTTCGCTATGCCGACAGTTGCGATGGTGCACCGGGGCTGACCGTCAGTCCCACCCACCTCAGCTTCCGCCAGGCGGTCGACGACAGCCAGAGCCAGGCACTGAACATCAACAGCATTCCGGTCGAAAGCCTTTCCCTTAGCGAAGACGCGGACTGGCTGACGCTGTCCAGCAATGGCGGCGAAACCCCGCTCACCGTGGTCGCAACCGCCAACAGCCAGGGGCTCGGCGCCGGTAGTTATCAAACCCAGATAGTGATAGACAGCAGTTTTGGCAGCCGCAGCGTGCCGATCAGCCTTAATGTCACGGCGGAGCCCGGTGAGTATCAGATCGTGCTGGCCAACAACCCAGAACGCACCAATGCCGTGTTGTTGGACGGTCAAACCGTGTCCGGCGAGATCTATGTCTTTACCACGCCGGACGACGGCGTCGAGCGTGCCACCTTCTTCCTCGGCCAGACGCAGCTCAGCCAAGTCAAACGCGAAAGCACCGCGCCGTTCGATCTGGGCGGCACCGAAAGTGATCGCTCCGCCCGAGCGTTTGATACCCAAGCGCTCAGCGACGGGGTTTACCAACTACGGACCGATCTTGAGCTCAACGATGGCAGCACGCTCTCGCTGTTTGCCAGCTTTACCGTCGCCAATGAGGGCACGCCCCCGCCACCACCGCAAGGCTTGGTCTTTAGCCCAACCGGCCTCAGTCCCAGCCTACAGTTGCCGGACACCACAGCAACGCTTTCGGCCAATCTCAGTGCCGGAGAATCGACCACCGCCAGCCTCAGTAGCGACGTGCCCTGGCTCAGCGTCAGTCCCACCTCAGTGCAAACCCCGGCCAGCATCAGCATTGCGCTGGATGCCAGTGCCCTCGCCGTCGGTCAGCACCAAGGTCAGATCCGCGCCGCAGCGGGCGATGACAGCGCGATCCTAACGGTCGATCTGCAGCTGCGCTCAGAACCGCTACCAAGCAACAGCGCGATCTGGCTGTCGCTTAGCCCAGATCGCAGTGCCGCCGTAGCACTCGAAGGCCAAACCGTGACCGGTGAGATCTATGTGTTTGTCACTCCGGAAGAGGGGCCAGACCAAGTGCGCTTCTATCTGGACGATCCCGAACGCAACAGCGTCGAGCAAAGAGAAAACAACGCGCCATGGGATCTGGCCGGTACCGCCGGCGGCAGTCGGCCCGCGCGACCGTTTGATACCCGCGAATTAACCCCGGGTAGCCACCTGCTGAGCGTGGAGATCATCACCGATGGCAACGTCGAGGTGTTGGAGATCAACTTCAATGTGGGCCCACAATAACGTCTGCTATCCCGGCGCGGCACAGCGCCGGTTTGCAGCGTCGGTGCAACCGCGCTAGGCTGGGGGCCATTGCTGCTATTAGGCTGGAGTATGTTAAACGTCGTTCGCGCCTCACGCCCCTTCGCCATTGCACTGCTGTGCACGCTCACTCTGTCCGCTTGTCCGGCGCCGGAGGAGCAGGCGCAGATCCGGCAGTTGGGACACTATCCGGCGACGCACTTGAGCGGCGAAACCCTAACCCTGCTCAACTGGAACATTTATAAACAACGACAGGCTCCCGAGTGGCAGCAGGAGCTGTCTGCGATAAAGCGAGACTATGCCCCCCAAATTCTGACGTTTCAGGAGATCAACGTCGATCTCAGCCAAGATCCCGGCTTCGACGGCTTTGGCCAGCAGTTTGCCGCCAACCTGAAGCTCGACGAGTCACAAGCCTCCGGCGTCGCCACCGCCAGCCGCTCGGCGCCGATCGCCAGCCAGGCCTACCTGTCGGATCCCAAAGAGCCCCTCTTAGCCAGTCCGAAGCTGTTTCTCACCACCGAGTTTGCCCTCAGCCAGCGCGACGATACCCTGCTGCTGGTGAATATCCATGCCATCAACTTTGTTACCACCCATAACTACCAGCGCCAGCTGCTGCAATTGCGCCAACAGGTACTTAGCCACAGCGGACCGATGATCCTGGCCGGCGACTTCAACAGCTGGAATCCCACCCGACGCCAGCAGCTGGATCAGATCGCCGAGCAACTGCAACTGCAAGCCGTTCAATTCAGTCAGCCGGTGAGCGCCTTCATGGGCCAGCCGCTGGATCACATCTACCACAGCCCCCATCTGAGCGTCAGCCAAGCGCACACTCTGGCGCAATACCAAAGCTCCGATCATCACCCCTTGTTGGTCGAGTTTGCCTTTTTGCCAAACAGGCCATAGAAATCAACGAACGCGCTTGTTCTCGCTGCTAACATGACTTTAAATATCTGACGTTTCAGATTTAATCGGTAGTAAATGGACCAGATCTATCAAATCATCGGCCTGGTGGGCGTGATCCTCTACTGGCTGCTGGTGGCCGGCGTCTCCTTGCGTATTGCCCTACAGCGCCGCAGCGTTGGGGTTTCAGCCGCCTGGCTGCTGGTGATCTACATCCTGCCACTGCTGGGGGTGGGCCTGTACCTATTGTTTGGTGAGCGCAACATTGGCCGTGGCCGCCGCGAACGCGCCGCGCAGATGTTTAACGCGTATCGCCAATGGTTTGGCGAGCTGGAGCAGCGCCACCGCCAACATCAGGGCAATATGGGCCCCCACGCTCACCCCATTCACCACCTGTGCTTCAAGCAACTCGGGATCCCCAGCACCCTAGGGAATCAGCTGCTCTTGCTGCGCAGCCCGAACACCATCTTTGCCGCCCTGCTCAAGGACATTGCCGAAGCCCAGCACGAGATCCAACTGCAATTTTACATCTGGCACCCAGGTGGGCAGGCCGACGACGTCGCCCTAGCCCTGATCGACGCGGCGCAACGCGGCGTCAGCGTCCGGCTGTTGCTGGATGCCGCAGGCAGCCGGGATTTCTTTAACAGCCCCTGGCCCAAGCGGATGCGCGGCGCCGGTGTGGCGATCGTTGAAGCCCTCTCAGTCAGCGCCCTGCGGATGTTCTTTCGACGGATGGATCTGCGCCAACACCGCAAGATCATCGTGTTGGATCATCGCATTGGCTACAGCGGCTCGATGAATCTAGTCGATCCCGGCTACTTCAAGCAAAATGCCGGCGTCGGTCAGTGGATCGACGTTATGGTCCGCCTGACCGGTCCCGCAGTCACCACCCTGTCGGCCATCCATGCCTGGGACTGGGAAGTGGAGAGCGGTGAGCGCACCCTGCCTAGCCTGCCCCAGGCCGACAACCGACCGGACACCGAGCACCTCACGGATGCCCTGCAGGTGATCCCATCCGGCCCCACCCTGCCAGATGGCGTGATCCAAAAAGTGCTGCTGCTGGGGATCTACCACGCCCGTGAGCGGATCACCCTATGTGCGCCCTACTTCGTCCCCAGTGAACATCTGCTCGAAGCCCTGATCACCGCGGCGCAGCGCGGCGTGCGCGTTGAACTGATCCTGCCGGATAAGAACGATTCGCTGATGGTGGGCTGGGCCAGCCGCTCCTTTTTCAATGAGCTGCTCAGCGCCGACGTCACCATCTACCGTTTCCAGGATGGGTTGCTACACACCAAGGCGGTGCTGATCGACGACGACTACTGCCTGATCGGCTCGGTCAACCTCGACATGCGCAGCCTGCGTCTCAATGATGAGATCACCATGGCGCTGGACGATGAGAGCTTCTGTCAGGAGCTGGCGCAGTTGATGGAGCAGTACCGCAACCAGTCTTACGCCATGGATCACACCCTGTGGCAGCAGCGCTCGCTGCGTCATAAGCTGACCGAGCAGTTCTTCTACATGTTTGCGCCGCTGCTCTAGTCCAAGCCGCGCAATGACGCTCTGAGCCTTGCCGGCTTGCCGAGCAGGATCCTGAGCCTTCGACCAACCTCTTACCGGCGATGCCTCCGCGCCGCCGGGCAATCAAAATTATGCTGCCAACACCAACAAGTCCCCACCCAATAGCCGGGGCCGACTCGCCTGCCGTGGCCAGCTCTCATGGTTACTTCAACCCCATGCGTTGTCATCGACGTCGTTCAGCTCCCACCTCACGGTAGGCACCATTGCCAACCCACGAGCGGCTTCGAGTCCAGGCCAGCACTGGGCACTTCAGCCCGTCATCCGGTCGCAACCACGGAAAGCAGAGCCATCGCGGTCAATACACGGTGCCGTGCTTGGCACAATCGAGTAGGAGGGGGCCTTGCGGCCCCCGTCCTCTCACACCACCGGGCATACGGTTCCGTACCACGGCGGTTCAAGTTAAACCTTTGAGCCGCTGATAATGACCCAGCAGCGATATCAGTCCTA
>NZ_BAABJZ010000062.1:0-15781 GCF_039543565.1 Ferrimonas pelagia
AAATGGTAATGCCAGGCGATAACATCCAGATGGAAGTTACCCTGATCGCGCCAATCGCGATGGAAGAAGGCCTGCGTTTCGCTATCCGTGAGGGTGGCCGTACCGTAGGTGCTGGTGTTGTTGCTACTATCGTTGAGTAATCAGCGCGAGTATACATGACACTAAAAAGGGTGCCTTTGGGCACCCTTTTTGCTGCACATATGGTCATCTAGCTTGTCAGCACTGGTTGGAATGCATAAAATCTAGGGCTACTTTTTTGCCGGTCGGCGGTCCTGGAACAGGGCAAGCCCTTTTTTGCTGCCGGCGTGGCCCTGAAATCGAATGAGGGTGGTTCGATTTCATACAGACTCGCATACGGGATTGTTGTAATGAGTACCAATACTGAAAACCAAGGCAACACCATGGATACCCTAAAATGGGGATTGGTGGTGTTGATCCTGGCGGCTGCCGTGATCGGCAACCAAATGTTCGACACAGTCTCCGTACTGTATCGCGTTCTGGCGGTGGTTGTGGCCATCGGCGGTGCGCTGTTTATCGCTGCTCAAACAGAAAAGGGCAAATCGGCTTGGGCATTTGCTCAAGAGTCCCGCCTGGAAGTACGCAAAGTGGTATGGCCTTCTCGTCAAGAAACCATGCAAACCACGATGATCGTACTGGCCGTAACCGCAATCGTGGCGTTTGTCATCTGGCTGCTGGATATGGGCTTGGTGCGGATCGTTAACCTGATCACTGGGGTGTAACCTAAATGTCCGAACAACCAAAAATGCGTTGGTATGTTGTGCAGGCTTTCTCCGGTTTTGAAGCGCGTGTCTCCAAAACCCTGAAAGAGCACATCAAGATGCACGAGATGGAAAAGTACTTCGGTGAAGTGCTGGTCCCTACCGAAGAAGTGGTAGAGATGCGTGCCGGTCAGCGTCGTAAGAGTGAGCGTAAGTTCTTTCCGGGCTATGTTCTGGTTCAGATGGTGATGAACGACGAGTCTTGGCACTTGGTTCGTAACACGCCACGCGTAATGGGCTTTATCGGCGGTACCTCTGACCGTCCTGCGCCGATCACTGAGAAAGAAGCCAATGCGATCCTGAACCGCTTGGAAGAAAATGCAGAATCGCCAAGCCACCGCACCCTGTTCGAGCCGGGTGAAGTGGTGCGCGTTAACGATGGTCCATTTGCTGACTTCAACGGTACCGTTGAAGAGGTGGACTATGATAAGAGCCGCGTAAAGGTTTCTGTTATGATCTTCGGTCGTTCTACTCCGGTAGAGCTGGACTTTGGTCAGGTCGAGAAGAGCTGATCAAAAGATCGTCAAAAAGGTTTGTCGAGTGGCGGCGGATTTGTATATAATTCGCCGCCCCTTTTTTCCGGGGAGTCTGATGTGTTCAGACGCTTGAACCCAAACGAGGTAATTTACCATGGCTAAGAAAGTCACAGCTTATATCAAGCTGCAAGTAGCGGCTGGTGCTGCTAACCCGTCTCCACCAGTTGGTCCAGCTCTGGGTCAGCACGGTGTAAACATCATGGAATTCTGTAAGGCGTTTAACGCCCGTACAGACAAGGTAGAGAAAGGTCTGCCGATCCCTGTTGTTATCACTGTATACGCGGATCGTTCTTTCACTTTCGTAACCAAGACTCCACCTGCTGCTGTTCTGCTGAAGAAGGCTGCTGGCGTTAAGTCCGGTTCCGGTCGTCCGAACACCGAGAAAGTAGGTACTGTAACTCAGGCTCAGCTGATTGAAATCGCTGAGACCAAAGCTGCAGACATGACTGGTGCTGATATCGATGCTATGGCTCGCTCCATTGCCGGTACCGCGCGCTCCATGGGCCTGGTAGTAGAGGGATAATACGATGGCTAAAATTTCTAAGCGCATGCGCGTTATCCGTGAGAAAGTTGACGCTACTCGCGAATACGAAATGAACGAAGCAGTTGCTCTGCTGAAAGAACTGGCGACTGCTAAGTTCGTAGAGTCTGTAGACGTTTCCGTTAACTTGGGTGTTGACCCACGTAAATCCGACCAGAACGTTCGCGGTGCGACTGTACTGCCACACGGTACTGGTCGTGACGTTCGCGTTGCGGTATTTACCCAAGGCGCCAACGCTGACGCGGCTAAAGAAGCCGGTGCTGAGCTGGTTGGTATGGACGAGCTGGCTGCCCAAGTTAAAGCTGGTGAGATGAACTTCGACGTGGTTATTGCTTCTCCAGATGCAATGCGCGTAGTTGGTCAACTGGGTCAGATCCTGGGTCCACGTGGCCTGATGCCTAACCCTAAAACTGGCACTGTTACCCCGAACGTTGCTGAAGCGGTTAAAAACGCGAAAGCCGGTCAGGTACGCTACCGCAATGACAAAAACGGTATCATCCACACCACCATTGGTAAGGTTGATTTCGATGCGGATAAGCTGAAAGAAAACCTGGAATCTTTGCTGGTAGCTCTGAAGAAGGCCAAGCCTGCTTCAGCTAAGGGTGTTTTCGTTAAGAAAGTATCCATCTCTACCACCATGGGTGCTGGTGTTGCGGTTGATCAGGCTAGCCTGACCACCGTTGCTTAATAGCATTTACAGGGCGTAGAGTTATCTGTATAATTTTGCGCCCTATAGGTCGAAGTCTGGCTGCTTGTCAGTTGGGCTTTCGTCCGAGACCGTAGGTGGGGTGGGCACAGTGTGTCGATCCCTTAATGTTTGCCTGCGTAGACGGTGTTGGACCTAAAGAAGAATTTATTTCTTCTGGACCCTCCCCACCGTGTTTCGTCCCCCGTAAGGGGTCATTAGTTTCTAGGCGCAAGCCTAGGTGGAATCCAGGAGTGAAAGCCCAATGGCATTAAACCTCGAAGGCAAGAAAGCAATTGTTGCTGAAGTCAACGAAGCTGCCAAAGGTGCTCTGTCTGCAGTAGTAGCCGATTCTCGCGGCGTTACTGTAAGCAGCATGACCGCTCTGCGTAAAGAAGCTCGTGAAGCTGGTGTTGTTATGCGCGTAGTGCGTAACACCCTGGCCAAGCGCGCTGTTGAAGGTACCGATTTCGAGTGCCTGAACGACGCATTTGCAGGTCCGACTCTGATCGCATTCTCTCAGGAGCACCCAGGTGCTGCGGCTCGTCTGTTCAAAGACTTTGCCAAAACTGAGCAAGCGTTCGAAGTCAAAGCACTGGCATACGAAGGGGAGCTGATCCCTGCCGAGCAAATTGACCGTCTGGCCAAGCTGCCAACCTACGACGAAGCAATTGCACAGTTGATGATGACCATGAAGGAAGCATCTGCTGGCAAGCTGGTACGTACCCTGGCTGCTCTGAAAGACCAAAAAGAAGAGCAAGCGGCCTAATTCGGCTCGCTGCTTAAACTTTTACAGTAATTATTAGGATTGTTAGTAATGTCTATCACTAAAGACCAAATCATCGAAGCCGTAGCCGAAATGTCCGTAATGGACGTTGTTGAGCTGATCGAAGCAATGGAAGAGAAGTTCGGCGTATCTGCTGCTGCTGCAGTAGTTGCTGGTGGCGGCGAAGCTGCTGCTGCTGAAGAGCAGACTGAATTCGACGTAATTCTGGCTGACTTCGGTGGCAACAAAGTTGCTGCTATTAAAGCCGTTCGTGGCGCTACCGGTCTGGGCCTGAAAGAAGCCAAGGCTATGGTTGAGTCTGCTCCAGTTGCTATCAAAGAAGCTGTTGCTAAAGACGAAGCTGAAGGTCTGCAAAAGCAGCTGGAAGAAGCCGGCTGTAAAGTTGAGATCAAATAAGCTATCTTTTAGCTTATTAACCTAACTTCGGTTAGGTTGGGCTGGTGGTTAAAAAACCACCGGCCCTTTTGCGCTATTAGCGCTGGTGATCTATCTATGGATCACCAACCTCTTGGAACGCGGGCCTGGCAGAGATTATTGGTTAGGTTCTTGCGCAAATAAGGGCGAAAGCTCTGCAATCGCAGAGATTTTCGGGTCTCCAATCACGAGCAGAGGAACCACATGGTTTACTCCGATTTCGAGAAAAAACGCATCCGCAAGGATTTTGGTAAGCGTCCTAAGGTCATTGACGTACCTTACCTGCTTTCTATCCAGCTGGACTCGTTCCAAAACTTCCTGGTACAGGATCCGGAAGGCGAGCGTGGCTTGGAAGCCGCATTCCGCAGCGTCTTCCCAATCAAAAGCTTCTCTGGTTACGCCGAACTGCAATACGTCAGCTACAAGCTGGGCGAGCCGGTATTTGACGTTAAAGAATGTCAGATCCGTGGCGTAACCTATTCTGCTCCACTGCGCGTAAAGCTGCGCATGGTGTTGATGGACAAAGAAAACGGCGGTGCCGTTAAGGACATCAAAGAGCAGGAAGTGTACATGGGCGATATCCCGCTCATGACCGACAACGGTACCTTTGTGATCAACGGTACCGAGCGTGTGATCGTTTCTCAGTTGCACCGTAGCCCAGGTGTGTTCTTCGACCACGATCGTGGTAAGACACACTCCTCCGGTAAGGTCCTGTACAACGCGCGCGTGATCCCTTACCGCGGCTCTTGGTTGGACTTCGAGTTCGATCCAAAGGACAACTTGTTTGTTCGTATCGATCGCCGTCGTAAGCTGCCGTCTTCCATCATCCTGCGTGCCTTGGGTTACTCGACCCAAGAGATCCTGGACATGTTCTTCCAGAAGGTGAATTTTTCCCTGAAGAAGGACAAGTTGGTGATGGATCTGGTACCGGAGCGCCTGCGTGGCGAGACTGCGGTATTCGATATCAAAGACAACGAAGGCAATGTGCTGGTGGAAACCGGCCGTCGCATCACTGCACGTCATATCCGTCAGCTGGAAAAAGGCGGCGTGACTCAGCTGGAAGTGCCAGTCGAGTACTTGGTCGGCAAAGCTGCCGCTCAGGACTACATCGACGAAGCCACCGGCGAGATCGTGGTAGCTGCGAACCAGGAAATGACCCTGGAAGACGTGGCCAAGCTGTCTCAAGCGGGGATCAAGGCGTTCGACACACTGTACACCAATGAGCTGGATAACGGCCCGTACATGTCGACCACCCTGCGTGTTGATGGCTCCAGCGATCGGATGGAAGCGCTGGTAGAGATCTACCGCATGATGCGCCCAGGTGAGCCGCCAACCCGCGATGCCGCCGAAGCGCTGTTCCAGAACCTGTTCTTCAGTGAAGATCGCTACGATCTGTCCACTGTGGGTCGCATGAAGTTCAACCGTCGTCTGGGACGCCAGGAATCAACCGGTTCCGGCATTCTGGAAAAAGAAGACATCGTTGACGTCATGCGCAAGATCATCGAGATCCGCAACGGCGGTGACGAAGTCGATGATATTGACCACTTGGGTAACCGTCGTATTCGCTCTGTGGGCGAAATGGCCGAGAACCAGTTCCGTGTGGGTCTGGTCCGGGTTGAGCGTGCGGTACGTGAGCGTCTGTCTCTGGGCGATCTGGATTCCCTGATGCCTCAGGATCTGATCAACGCCAAGCCAATCTCTGCGGCAGTGAAAGAGTTCTTTGGCTCTTCTCAGCTGTCCCAGTTTATGGATCAGAACAACCCGTTGTCTGAGGTGACCCACAAGCGTCGTATCTCCGCTTTGGGCCCAGGCGGTCTGACCCGTGAGCGTGCGGGCTTTGAGGTTCGAGATGTACACGCGACCCACTACGGTCGTCTGTGTCCAATCGAAACCCCTGAAGGTCCAAACATTGGTCTGATCAACTCCTTGGCAACCTTTGCTCGCACCAACGAGTACGGCTTCCTGGAAACCCCTTACCGTCGCGTTGACAACGGTGTGGTGACTGAAGAAGTTGAGTACTTGTCTGCGATCGAAGAGGGTCACTACGTGGTGGCTCAGGCCAACGCGCAGGTGGACGACAACAACACCCTGTTGGATGAGCTTATCCCAGCCCGTCACAAAGGTGAGTCGACCTTTGTTTCCGTTGATCAGGTTCAGTACATGGACGTGTCTCCACAGCAGATCATCTCTGTGGCGGCGTCTTTGATCCCGTTCCTGGAACACGATGATGCTAACCGTGCCTTGATGGGTGCGAACATGCAGCGTCAGGCCGTACCAACTCTGCGTGCTGATAAGCCGCTGGTAGGTACCGGCATCGAACGCGCTGTGGCCGTTGACTCCGGTGTAACCGTTGTCGCCAAGCGTGGTGGTGTCGTGGATTACGTCGACGCAGGTCGCATTGTGGTTAAGGTCAACGAGTCAGAGTTGACTGCAGGCGAAGCCGGCATCGACATCTACAACTTGACCAAGTACACCCGTTCGAACCAGAACACCTGTATCAACCAGCGTCCGGTGTGCAACATCGGCGAACCGGTAACCCGTGGTGACGTACTGGCCGATGGCCCGTCCACCGATCTGGGTGACTTGGCACTGGGTCAGAACTTGCGTGTCGCGTTCATGACCTGGAACGGTTACAACTTTGAGGATTCCATCCTGCTGTCCGAGCGTGTGGTTCAGGAAGATCGCCTGACCACCATCCATATCCAGGAACTGTCCTGTATTGCTCGTGATACCAAGCTGGGTCCAGAAGAGATCACCGCTGATATCCCGAACGTGGGTGAGTCTGCTCTGTCTAAGTTGGACGAGTCAGGCATCGTTTACGTGGGTGCCGAGATGAAGCCGGGCGACATTCTGGTGGGCAAGGTAACGCCTAAGGGCGAGACCCAGCTGACGCCGGAAGAGAAGCTGTTGCGTGCCATCTTCGGTGAGAAGGCGTCCGATGTGAAGGACTCTTCTCTGCGTGTACCAAACTCTGTGTACGGTACCGTGATCGACGTGCAAGTCTTTACCCGCGATGGCGTGGAGAAGGACAAGCGTGCCGTTGATATCGAGAACATGCAGCTGCGTGATGCCAAGAAGGATCTGACTGAAGAGTTCAGTATCCTGGAAAACGGTATCTACGACCGTGCTCGTAACCTGCTACTGAGCGCCGGTCTGTCCGAAGCACAGTTGAACGGCCTGGGCCGTGACAAGTGGCTGGAACAGCCGCTGGACGACGAAGCCAAGCAGACCGAACTGGAGCAGTTGGCCGATCAGCACGAAGAGCTGAAAGCCGAGTTCGATAAGAAGTTCGAAACCAAGCGTCGCAAGATCACCCAAGGGGACGATCTGGCGCCGGGCGTACTGAAGATCGTTAAGGTTTACCTCGCAGTTAAGCGTCGTATCCAGCCAGGCGATAAGATGGCCGGTCGTCACGGTAACAAAGGTGTAATTTCCACCATTGTTCCTGTCGAAGACATGCCACACGATGAAAAAGGCCAGCCGGTCGACATCGTACTGAACCCGCTGGGTGTACCGTCGCGTATGAACATCGGTCAGATCCTGGAAGTTCACATGGGTATGGCTGCGCGCGGTATCGGCGACAAGATCACCGCGATGCTCGAAGAGCAGCGCAAGATCGAAGAGCTGCGTGAGTTCATCCAGAAAGCCTACGATCTGGGTGAAACCCAG
The DNA here is from genome assembly GCF_039543565.1 of Ferrimonas pelagia. Lineage (NCBI taxonomy): Bacteria > Pseudomonadati > Pseudomonadota > Gammaproteobacteria > Alteromonadales > Ferrimonadaceae > Ferrimonas > Ferrimonas pelagia. The sequence continues at coordinate 7,412 of NZ_BAABJZ010000062.1, forward strand.
CAAGTGGTTGACCTGAACACCTTCTCCGATGCGGAAGTGGTGCGTCTGGCCAACAACCTGAAGGGCGGTCTGCCGATGGCGACCCCTGCGTTCGATGGTGCGTCTGAAGATGAGATCAAGGGCATGTTGCGCTTGGGCGATCTGCCGGATTCCGGTCAGTTCACCCTGTACGACGGCCGTACTGGTAATGAGTTTGAGCGTCCTGTAACCGTGGGTTACATGTACATGCTGAAGCTGAACCACTTGGTTGATGACAAGATGCACGCGCGTTCCACCGGTTCATACTCCCTAGTGACTCAGCAGCCGCTGGGTGGTAAGGCGCAGTTCGGTGGCCAGCGATTCGGTGAGATGGAAGTGTGGGCCCTGCAGGCCTACGGCGCCGCTTACACCCTGCAAGAGATGTTGACCGTGAAGTCGGATGACGTGAACGGCCGTACTCAGATGTACAAGAACATCGTGGACGGAAACTACTCTATGCAGCCAGGTTTGCCGGAATCCTTCAACGTAGTGTTGAAAGAGATCCGCTCTCTGGGTATCAACATCGAGTTGGATCAGGACTAACCGTTGGGGTGGCTGCTTGAGGGCAGCCATACTGCGGTCGTGTGCCCCAGCCGGTGGGGTGGGGCACATGAATTGAAACCTCCATTTGGGAGACGATCGTGAAAGACTTACTTCAGTTTCTAAAGAAACAGAATACGTCCGAAGAATTTAACGGCATCAAGATCGGTCTGGCGTCGCCGGACATGATCCGTAGCTGGTCTTTCGGTGAAGTTAAAAAGCCGGAAACCATCAACTACCGTACCTTCAAGCCAGAGCGTGACGGCCTGTTCTGTGCCCGGATCTTTGGTCCTGTAAAGGACTATGAGTGTCTGTGTGGCAAGTACAAGCGTCTGAAGCACCGCGGTGTTATCTGTGAAAAGTGTGGCGTTGAAGTAACCCAGACTAAAGTGCGCCGTGAGCGCATGGGTCACATTGAACTGGCTTCTCCAGTTGCGCACATTTGGTTCTTGAAGTCGCTGCCGTCCCGTATTGGTCTGTTGTTGGACATGACCCTGCGTGACATCGAGCGCGTACTGTACTTCGAGTCTTATGTGGTGATCGAGCCCGGCATGACTGCGCTTGAGCGCGGCCAGATGCTGACCGAAGAAGAGTACCTGGACGCTCTGGAAGAGCACGGTGACGAATTCGACGCCCGTATGGGTGCCGAGGCAGTAAAAGAACTGCTGAAAGACATCGAGCTTGAGCCTGAGATCGCAGCCATGCGTGAAGAGTTGCCACAAACCAACTCTGAGACCAAGCGTAAGAAGCTGACCAAGCGTCTGAAGTTGATGGAAGCCTTCTACCACTCCGGCAACAAGCCTGAGTGGATGATCATGGGCGTTCTGCCGGTTCTGCCGCCGGATCTGCGTCCGCTGGTACCGCTGGACGGTGGTCGCTTTGCGACTTCCGATCTGAACGATCTGTACCGCCGCGTGATCAACCGTAACAACCGTTTGAAGCGTCTGCTGGATCTGGCTGCGCCAGACATCATCGTACGTAACGAAAAACGTATGCTGCAGGAATCTGTGGATGCGTTGTTGGATAACGGCCGTCGCGGTCGCGCCATCACTGGCTCCAACCGTCGTCCGCTGAAGTCGCTGGCTGACATGATCAAAGGTAAGCAAGGTCGTTTCCGTCAGAACTTGCTCGGTAAGCGTGTGGACTACTCCGGTCGTTCCGTAATTACCGTAGGTCCTACCCTGCGCCTGCATCAGTGTGGTCTTCCTAAGAAGATGGCACTGGAGCTGTTCAAGCCCTTCATCTACGGCAAGCTGGAAGCGCGTGGCCTGGCCACGACCATCAAAGCGGCTAAGAAGATGGTTGAGCGTGAAGTTGCTGAGGTTTGGGACGTTCTGGATGAAGTGATCCGCGAACACCCGGTGATGTTGAACCGTGCACCAACCCTGCACCGTTTGGGGATTCAGGCGTTTGAACCGGTTCTGATCGAAGGTAAAGCGATCCAGCTGCACCCACTGGTGTGTGCGGCGTACAACGCTGACTTCGATGGTGACCAGATGGCGGTACACGTACCGTTGACTCTGGAAGCCCAGCTGGAAGCCCGCGCGCTGATGATGTCCACCAACAACATCCTGTCCCCGGCGTCCGGTGATCCTGTGATCACCCCGTCTCAGGATGTGGTGTTGGGTCTGTACTACATGACCCGCGAAAAGGTGAACGGCAAAGGCGAAGGCATGGCGTTCTCCTGCGTTGAAGAAGCGGAGAAGGTATACCGTCTGGGTGAGGCTGAGCTGCACGCTCGCGTTAAGGTTCGTATTAACGACAGCTACACCGACGAAGACGGTAATGTGATCGAAGAGACCAAGATCTTCGACACCACCATCGGCCGTGCCATCCTGTCTATGATCCTGCCAAAAGGCCTGCCTTTTGAACTGATCAACCAAGACATGGGTAAGAAGCCGATCTCCAACGTACTGAACACTTGCTACCGTAAGTGTGGTCTGAAAGACACCGTGATCTTTGCTGACCAACTGATGTACACCGGTTTCGCTTACGCCACTGTTTCTGGTACCTCTGTGGGTATCAACGACATGGTGATCCCAGCGGCCAAGAAAGACATCGTTGAAGCGGCTGAAGAAGAGGTTCTCGAGATCTCTGAACAGTTCCAGGCCGGTCTGGTGACCGCTGGTGAGCGTTACAACAAAGTGATCGATATCTGGGCTTCCGCCAACGAAAAGGTGTCCAAGGCGATGATGGACAACCTGTCCACCGACGTTGTGGTCAACCGCGATGGCGAAGACGAAGAGCAGAAGTCCTTCAACAGCATCTACATGATGGCCGATTCCGGTGCACGTGGTAGTGCCGCTCAGATCCGTCAGTTGGCGGGTATGCGTGGCCTGATGGCGAAACCAGATGGTTCCATTATCGAAACCCCAATTAAAGTGAACTTTAAGGAAGGTCTGTCGGTACTGGATTACTTCATCTCCTCGCACGGTGCACGTAAAGGTCTGGCCGATACCGCATTGAAGACTGCGAACTCCGGTTACCTGACTCGTCGTCTGGTAGACGTATCGCAGGATCTGGTGGTGGTTGAAGACGATTGTGGCTCTGAAGAGGGTCTGATCGTTAAGCCGCTGATCGAAGGCGGTGACGTGGTTGAGCCGTTGCGTGAGCGCGTACTGGGCCGTGTTGTCGGCAAAGACGTGTTCAAGCCGGGCACCGAAGAGGTTCTGATCCCACGCAACACCCTGCTCGATGAGAAGTGGTGTGATGTGGTTGAAGCCAACTCCATCGATGAGATGATCGTTCGTTCCGTGATCACCTGTAAGACCGACTTCGGCGTGTGTGCGAACTGTTACGGTCGCGATCTGGCCCGAGGCCACATGGTGGCTGACGGTGAAGCGATTGGTGTAGTAGCGGCACAGTCCATTGGTGAGCCGGGTACCCAGCTGACCATGCGTACGTTCCACATTGGTGGTGCGGCATCTCGTGCCTCTGCTGAGTCCAACGTCCAGATCAAGAACTCCGGTTCTCTGAAGCTGCACAACGAGAAATACGTTGTGAATGCGTCCGGTAAGATCGTTGTTATCTCCCGTTCAACCGAACTGGCTGTGATCGACGAGCTGGGTCGTGAGAAGGAGCGTTACAAGCTGCCTTACGGTACGGTACTGGAAAAAGCAGAGGGCGATGCGGTTGCTGCTGGCGACATCGTAGCCAACTGGGACCCACACACTCACCCAATCATCACCGAAGTGGAAGGTCAGGTTAAGTTCGTTGATATGATCGACGGCGTGACCATGACCAAGCAGACCGACGAATTGACCGGTCTGTCTAGCATCGTTGTACTGGATCCGGCCCAGCGCCCGACCGCCGGTAAAGAGATGCGCCCGATGGTGAAGCTGGTTGATAAATCCGGTAACGACATCCTGATCCCTGGCACCGAAGTGGTCGCTCAGTACTTCCTGTCTGGCAACGCGATTGTCAACTTGGAAGATGGCGCCTCGGTAGGTGTGGGTGATGCGGTTGCACGTATCCCGCAAGAATCCGGCGGTACCAAGGATATTACGGGTGGTCTGCCACGAGTTGCTGACTTGTTCGAAGCGCGTAAGCCGAAAGAACCAGCCATTCTGGCCGAGATCACCGGTACCATCTCCTTCGGTAAAGAGACCAAAGGTAAGCGTCGCTTGGTGATCACTCCTCACGATGGTGGCAACGCCTACGAAGAGATGATCCCGAAATGGCGTAACCTGAACGTCTTCGAAGGCGAGAAGGTTGAGAAGGGTGAAGTGATCGCCGATGGTCCAGAGGCTCCTCACGACATCCTGCGCCTGCGCGGTATCCACGCGGTAGCTAACTACATCGTTAACGAAGTCCAAGACGTTTACCGTCTGCAGGGCGTAAAGATTAACGATAAGCACATCGAAGTGGTTATCCGTCAGATGCTGCGTAAGTGCATCATCGTTGACGGCGGCGACACCGAGTTCCTGCCAGGTGAGCAAGCCGAAGTGGCTCGTGTTAACCAGGCTAACCGTGATCTGGGTGAAGACCAACGTCCGGCGACCTACGAGCGTGAATTGCTGGGTATCACCAAGGCCTCCTTGGCGACCGAGTCCTTCATCTCCGCGGCCTCGTTCCAGGAGACCACTCGCGTACTGACCGATGCGGCTACCTACGGTAAGCGTGACGATCTGCGTGGTCTGAAAGAGAACGTGACTGTGGGTCGTCTGATCCCTGCGGGCACCGGCTATGCTTACCATCGTAAGCGTAAGCAGGAAGCGCAGGCAGAAGCGACACCGGCGGTGACCGCCTCTGAAGCTGAGCAGAACCTAGCGGATCTGCTAAACGCCTCCATTACTGATAACCAGTAATCGAAGAGTTTGCTTGAATAGGGCACCTTCGGGTGCCCTTTTTTGTCGGCTGGCGCAAAGATCCGGACTGGATCAAAGCAACAGCTGCCTATTTCTTGACACGTAACGGTCAGGTGCTTAAAATTTCGCGTCCCCCATATACGGGGATCGATTTTTCGCATCTTAAACTGAGTTACTGAGTCGTTTTCAGTCTATCAGGAGTTATTAATGACAACTGTTAACCAGCTGGTTCGCAAACCACGTAAGGACAAGGTTCAAAAGACCACCGTTCCTGCGCTGGCCGCGTGTCCACAAAAGCGTGGTGTTTGTACTCGCGTATACACCACTACCCCTAAAAAGCCGAACTCTGCACTGCGTAAAGTATGCCGTGTTCGCCTGACCAACGGTTTTGAAGTGACTTCCTACATCGGTGGTGAAGGTCACAACCTGCAGGAGCACTCCGTGGTTCTGATCCGTGGCGGTCGTGTAAAAGATCTGCCAGGTGTTCGTTACCACACCGTTCGTGGTGCTCTGGATACTGCTGGCGTGAGCGATCGTCGCCAAGGCCGTTCCAAATACGGTGCTAAGCGTCCTAAGTCTTAATGGTTCTCCGTTAAGTAAGGCCAAACACTTTTAATTTGTTCATCCAGTTTTGGATAAACCTGAAGAAATCGGAGAAATCCCATGCCAAGACGTCGCGTCGTAGGTCAACGTAAAATCCTGCCGGATCCTAAGTTCGGATCAGAGCTGCTGGCGAAGTTTGTAAACATCGTTATGCTCGACGGCAAAAAATCCACCGCAGAGAAAGCGATCTACGGTGGTCTGGAAGCAGCTGCAACCAAATCTGGTAAAGCTGAACTGGAAATTTTTGAAACTGCTCTGGACAACATCCGTCCATCTGTGGAAGTTAAGTCCCGCCGTGTAGGTGGTTCTACTTACCAGGTGCCGGTTGAAGTACGTCCAGTGCGTCGTAATGCCCTGGCCATGCGCTGGTTGGTAGAAGCGGCTCGTAAGCGTAGCGAAAAATCGATGGCTCTGCGCCTGGCAGGTGAACTGCTGGACGCTGCCGACAACAAAGGTACTGCGGTTAAGAAGCGTGAAGACGTGCACCGTATGGCCGACGCGAACAAAGCGTTCGCACATTACCGCTGGTAATGGCTTAATGGCGTGGCTCTTCGGAGCCGCGCCACTTTTACTAGGGCATTAGCCTTAGATCGAGGAATTTATTGTGGCTCGTACAACCCCTATTGAGCGCTATCGCAATATCGGCATCTGTGCTCACGTAGATGCGGGTAAAACCACGACTACCGAGCGTGTGCTGTTTTACACCGGCTTGTCTCACAAGATCGGTGAAGTGCACGATGGCGCGGCGACCATGGACTGGATGGAGCAGGAGCAAGAGCGGGGTATCACCATTACCTCTGCGGCGACTACGACCTTCTGGCGCGGTATGGAAGCACAATTCCCCGAGCACCGAGTTAATATCATCGACACCCCCGGGCACGTGGACTTTACCATTGAGGTAGAACGTTCATTGCGTGTACTGGATGGGGCGGTTGTGGTGTTCTGTGGTTCTTCTGGTGTAGAACCGCAATCGGAAACCGTTTGGCGTCAAGCGGACAAATATCAGGTACCACGCCTGGTGTTCGTCAACAAGATGGACCGTGCGGGTGCGGATTTCGACCGAGTGGTTGAGCAGATCCGTGAACGTCTGGGGGCCACTTGTGTGCCGATCCAGATGAATGTCGGAGCCGAAGACGAGTTCAAGGGCGTCATCGATCTGATCAAAATGAAATACATCAACTGGAACGAAGCCGACAACGGCATGTCGTTTGACTACCTGGATGTTCCGGCTGAGCTGGCTGATAAAGCCGCTGAGATGCGTGAATACCTAGTGGAGTCTGCGGCCGAAGCTTCCGAAGAGTTGATGGACAAGTACCTGGAAGGGGACGAATTATCTGAAGCAGAAATTCGTGCAGCTCTTCGCCAGCGTACATTGAACAATGAAATTGTCTTGGCGACCTGTGGTTCTGCGTTTAAGAACAAAGGCGTCCAGGCAGTATTGGATGCGGTGGTCGAATACCTGCCTTCTCCGGTCGACGTACCGGCGATCAAAGGGGTGGATATGGACGACAACGAGACCTCTCGTGAGTCCGACGACAACGCGCCGTTTGCCGCATTGGCATTTAAGATCGCGACCGACCCGTTCGTGGGAACGTTAACCTTTATGCGAGTGTATTCTGGCGTGGCTAAAACCGGTCAAACCGTCTACAACTCAGTAAAGCAGAAACGCGAGCGATTCGGTCGTATGGTGCAGATGCACTCCAATGACCGTAAAGAGATCGATGAGATCCGAGCCGGCGATATTGCCGCTGCGATCGGACTTAAAGACGTAACGACGGGTGAAACCCTGTGCGATCAAGACCATAAAGTGATCTTAGAGCGCATGGAGTTCCCAGAGCCCGTTATCCAGATCGCTGTTGAGCCGAAAACCAAGGCTGATCAGGACAAGATGGGCGTCGCACTGGGTAAGCTGACTGCAGAAGATCCGTCGTTCCGTGTGGAAACCGACGAAGAGTCTGGCCAAACCCTGATCTCCGGCATGGGTGAATTGCACCTGGACATCATCGTCGATCGCATGAAGCGGGAGTTTGATGTGGATTGTAACGTGGGTAACCCTCAGGTGGCTTACCGCGAAGCGATCCGCTCCTCTGCGACGGTGGAAGGCAAGTTTATCCGTCAGTCCGGCGGCCGTGGCCAATATGGTCATGTATGGCTCAAAGTTGAGCCATTGGAGCTGGGTGGCGGGTACGAATTTGTCGATGAAATTGTAGGTGGGGCGGTTCCGCGTGAATTCATCCCATCTGTAGACAAAGGTATCCAGGAACAGATCGCACAAGGTGTGCTTGCGGGCTTCCCTGTACTTGACGTTAAGGTTACCCTGTTCGATGGTTCATTCCACGATGTGGACTCCAGCGAAATGGCGTTTAAAATCGCCGGTGCCATGGGCTTCCGTAAGGGCGCTCTGGAAGCGTCACCCGTACTACTTGAGCCGATGATGAAGGTTGAAGTAACCACTCCTGAGGATTGGATGGGTGTCGTGGTTGGGGATTTGAATCGTCGACGTGGCATGATCGATGGGATGGATGACGGCGCAGCCGGCCTGAAAATTGTTCACGCTAAGGTGCCACTGTCCGAAATGTTCGGATATGCCACCGACTTACGCTCTGCGACGCAGGGCCGTGCTTCCTACTCTATGGAGTTTAGTGAGTATGGCGAAGCGCCGAAGAACGTGGCGAAAGCCGTGATTGAAGCTCGCATGGGCTAGCAATCAAACACTCAGTTCGTTAACAGATCCGGTTCTCTGAGCCGGATCGCAAATTGAAAGGAAAGACGTCGTGTCTAAAGAAAAGTTTGAACGTACGAAACCGCACGTTAACGTTGGTACCATTGGCCACGTTGACCACGGTAAAACCACTCTGACCGCTGCGATCACCAACGTGCTGGCTAAGCACATGGGTGGCGA